>NZ_JABXWS010000032.1:0-2119 GCF_015594425.1 Novosphingobium sp. HR1a | reverse complement strand
CCTTCCAAACCCCTCCACCACCGCCTGCGGCGGCGGTCCCCCTCCCCATCGCTGCGCGACAGGGAGGAACGTACTTGCCTTCGCCTTCCGGCCTTGGCACTCCTCAAGGCGATGAGAGTTTCCCTGATCGCGCTCCTTGTCGCACTGGCTCCCATGCCACTGGCTGCAAAGGACAAACCCGCCCAAGAGGCTGTCTGGGCCTTCGACCGCAGCGACATCCCGGTCGATCCCGATTTCCGCTTCGGCCGCCTCGCCAACGGCATGCGCTACATCGTCCGCCACAACGCGACGCCCGCCGGAACCGCGATCGTGCGCATGGACGTCGAGGCGGGATCGCTCGACGAATCCCCTGCCGAACAGGGCTTCGCGCATTTCCTCGAACACATGGCCTTCAACGGCTCGCAGCGCGTGCCCGAGGGCCAGATGGTGCCGCTGCTGGAGCGCGAGGGGCTGGCCTTCGGCGCCGACACCAATGCCTCGACCAGCTTCGACCGCACGCTCTACAAGCTGGACCTGCCGCGCAATGACCCGGCGCTGATCGACACCGCGCTGATGCTGATGCGCGAGACCGCCAGCAACCTCACCATCTCGCAGGAGGCGGTGAACCGCGAGCGCGGCGTCGTGCTGGCGGAAATGCGCGACCGCAATTCCTGGGCCTTGCGCAACGCCATCGACACGACGCGGTTCTTCTACCCCAAGTCGCTCTACGCCCAGCGCTTCCCCATCGGCACCGTCGAAACCCTGAACGCCGCCGACGCCGCATCCCTGCGCGCCTTCTACGAGCGCGAATATGTCCCCGCCCACGTCACCCTCGTCGTGGTCGGCGATTTCGACGTCGCTACGGTGGAGGCCGGCATCGTGCGCCATTTCAACGACTGGACCGCAAGGCCCGCCGAGCCCCAGCCCTTCCCCGGCCCGGTCAAGGCGAAGGACAAGGCGCGCACCGGCGTCTATCTCGACCCGGCCTTGTCCGAGCGCGTCACCGTCCAGCGCAACGGGACTTATCAGGACGAACCCGACTCGATCGCCGAGCGCCGCGAGACACTGCTGCGCTCGATCGGCTACGACATCGTCAACCGCCGCCTCCAGCGCCTCGCCCGCAGCGCCGAGCCGCCGTTTCGGGGCGCGGGCTTCGGCACCGGCGACGTGTTCAAGGCGGCGCGCTCGACCCGCATCATCATCGACACCGTGGACGGCAAGTGGCGCGCCGGGCTGGAGGCAGCCGGAATCGAATACCGCCGCGCCCTCGCCTACGGCTTCTCGGCGGCCGAAGTCGCCGAACAGGTGGCGCAAGTGCGCACCGGCATCGTCAATGCCGCAGCCTCGGCCTCGACGCGCAGCAATGCGATGCTGACGGCGCTGGCGCTCTCGCTGGTCGATGACGAGATGGTGCCTTCCACCCCGCAGTCGGGGCTGGAACGCTTCGAGCGCTTCGCCCCGCAGATCACCCCCGACGCCGTGCTCGCCGCACTCAAGCGCGAGGCGTTGACGCTCAACGCGCCGCTGATCCGCTTCCAGGGCCGCAAGGCGCCCGAAGGCGGCGAAACCGCGCTGCGCGATGCCTGGCGCGAGGTCATGCGCGCGAAAATCGACAAGGAAACCGGCGCCGACACCGCGCAGTTCGCGTACACCGATTTCGGCCCGGCAGGGCAGGTCGTGTCGGACACCCGGCGCGAAGACCTCGGCATCCGCGAGGTGCGGTTCGCCAACGGGGTCATGCTGAACTTGCGCAAGACCGATCTGGAGAAGGACCGCGTGCGCGTGAGCCTCGCCATAGACGGCGGCGACCGGCTGAACACGCGCGAGAACCCGCATGCGACGCAGTTGGTGCCCAATCTCGACGATGGCGGCCTCGGCAAGCACAGCCGCGATTCGCTCGACACGATTCTCGCCGGGCGCAGCGTCGGGCTCGGGTTGTCGAGCGCGGCGGCGAGCTTCGATTCGCGGGTGACGACGACCCCGCGCGACCTCGAAATCCAGCTGCAGCTGCTAGCCGCGCTGGTCACCGACCCCGGTTACCGGCCCGAAGGCGAAGTGCGCTATCGGCAGGCGATCAACAACTACTTCGCGCAGCTCGATGCGACCCCGGCCTCCGCGCTCGCGGCCCGCATCGGCGGCA
>NZ_JABXWS010000031.1:0-58182 GCF_015594425.1 Novosphingobium sp. HR1a | reverse complement strand
TCCTCAGCGACGACGACCCGCGTTTCAGCCTCGGCAACGTCGAGGATTATCGCCACTTGTCCTATGCCAAGCTGAAGACCGACGTGAGCGATCGGCTGGCCCGGGGCGCGATCGAGATCGGCCTTGTCGGCGATATCGACGAAGACGCCGCGATCGCGCTGGTCGCCCGCACGTTCGGCGCCCTACCCGCGCGCGAGACGGTCTTCCACGGCGAGACCGGCCAGCCCCCGCGCCTCTTCGCGAAGGATCGCTCGGCGCGGATCGTGCGGCATACCGGCCCGGCCGATCAGGCGCTGCTGCGCATCACCTGGCCCACGCGCGACGATGCCGATCCGGTCGAGGCGCTGGAACTCGAACTGCTGGAGCGCGTCATGCGCGTCGAGCTGACCGACCAGCTGCGCGAGGCGCTGGGGAAGGCCTACTCGCCCTCGGCATCGAGCCAGCTTTCGCATGAGTGGAAAGGCTATGGCACCTTCTCGGTCAACGCCTCGGTGGACGTCGCCGAAGTGCCCGCGACACGCGCGGCGATCCGGCAGGTGCTGGACGATCTGCGCAAGGCCCCGGTCAGCACCGACATCCTGCTGCGCGCGCGGCAGCCTATGATCGAGGGCCTCGCCAACGCGCTCAAGAGCAATGCCGGGTGGATGGCGCTGGTGGACCACGCTCAGTCCGAGCCCGATCGGATCGAGCGTTTCCAAAATGCGCGCGAACGGCTGCTGGCGCTTACCCCGGCGGACGTGCAGGCGATGGCGCAGCGCTACCTTGCGCCAGAGGCCGGGCTGGAGGTGCTGGCGCTGCCGAAGGATGTGACGGAGCCGAAGTAAGCCCCCACACACCTCGTCATTGCGAGCGTAGCGAAGCAATCCAGGGCTGTCTTGAGCCGCCCTGGATTGCTTCGCTACGCTCGCAATGACGGACGGAGGGGCTACCGCGCATGGTTGGTTCGCGTGGGTTGCCCAGTCCGCTCCGCCCAATCGACGATCAGATCATCATACAGCTTCTGATCGATCAGGTCGTACTTCTCCGGGAAGTTACGGAAAGCATCCATCGCGCTGGCGACCGAGCCGGTCTCCATCAGCTCGCGCGCCATCTTGAGGTGGTTCACCGCCGCCGAGACCCAGCCCCACCCGGTCGAAAGCGTGAAGCGCGTGTCCGGCAAATTGAACCCGAGCGTGCAGACCGGGATCGGCATATGCGGGATGACTTCGGCCTGCTGTTCCGGCGGCGCGCTGGCGAAGACCACCGCATCAGCGCCCGCCTCGGCATAAGCGTGCCCCCGCCGGATCGCTTCTTCCACCGAGCCCGAACCGCCGCCGCCATTGGCGCTGGTGTAGAGTTCATCGCAGCGCGCGATGATCACCAGGCCCGAATCGCCCCGCGCCTTCACCCCGGCCTCGATCCGGCACTGCATTTCCTCGATCGAGCACAAGCCGTTGACGTGCTTGGAATGCTTGGGGTTCACCTCGTCCTCGACGTGATACCCGGCGATCCCCGCCGCAACGTACATCTTCGTGAAGCGGTATGCATCGGCCACCGTCTCGCCCAGCGTATCGGCGTCGGCGATCAGCGGAATATCCATGGCCTGCGCGATGCGGCCCGCCTGATCGATCTGCTCGATCTGGCTGAAGATGCCGTTGTCGGGCACCGCATAGTGAAATGCCGAGCAGGCATGGCCGCCCAGATACGCCGCCTTGAACCCGACCTGCTGGACGATTCGCCCGGTGAGCGCGCTGTAGGCCTCGGCGGCGACAAAATGCTCGCCGTTCTCGATCAGCGCGCGCAGCTTCTCACCCGGTGTCGGCATCGTCGGCTCTCCCTCTTTCGAACGGAGGGCTCGCACGAAGCCGCCGGGCGGGCAAGCGGGTCAGGCGGGTATCGGCCCCGCGTTGTTGCCGATCCGCTCGAGCGCGGGGACGAGTTGGTCGAAATGATCGATCACCGCCGCTGCGCCCAGTTCGCCCGGCGGCAGGTCGTTGAAACCGAAGCTGACCGCGATGCACGGCAGCCCCGCCGCCGCCGCCGCGCGGGTGTCGTACGTGGTATCGCCGACATAAGCCGCACGCCCTTCCCCGCCGCGTTCCAGCATGAGCTGCAGCAGGTCGGGACGCGGCTTGGCCCGGCCGGGGCCGAGGGTGTCGCCGCCGATCACCGTGTAGAACCGCTCCGACAGGCCGAGTTCGCCGAAGATCTTCGTGGCGAACCGCTCCAGCTTGTTGGTGACGACGGCGATCTTCACGCCGCGCGCCGCCAGTTCGTCCAGCATCGCCGCGCCGCCGGGGAACAGGCAGGTCTCGACCGCGATGTTCGCCTCATAGAAGGCGAGCAGCGCATCGTGCAGTTCCTCGAAGCGCACATCGTCCACCGCGCCGCCCGTCGCGACGAGCGCATTGGCGAGCATCTTGCGCGCGCCGCCGCCCACGAACCCGCGCACTTCCTCGCGCGGGACGGCCCGGCGGCCTTCCAGAGAAAGAGCGTGATTGACCGCGTGGCCAAGGTCACCGAGGCTGTCGAGAAGAGTTCCGTCGAGGTCGAAACCGACGATCTGAAAAGGAAAGCTGGTCATTGCACCAAGCAGTGCAGGCTCGGGATGGAAACCGCAACAATTTGCTGGCAGGAGAGCACCCATGACTTTGGCCAGTAACCCCCTCGCAATCGTCGTCCTCGCCGCCGGCAAGGGCACCCGCATGAAGAGCGACCTGCACAAGGTGCTCCATCCCGTAGCCGGCCGCCCGATGCTGGAACATTTGCTGGCGAGCGCCGCGCAGTTGGCTCCCGAGCGGCAGGTCGTGGTCGCCGGGCATGGCCGCGAGCAGTTGGAAAAGGCGCTGGGCAGCCGCGCGACGATCGCGGTGCAGGAACCGCAGCTCGGCACCGGCCACGCCGTCCAGCAGGCCGAGGGCGCGCTGGCGGGCTTCGACGGCGACGTGCTGATCCTCTACGGCGACGTGCCCTTCGTGCGCGAAGAGACGATGCGCGCGATGATCGCCCGCCTCCATGCCGAGGATGCCCCGGCAGTGGTCGTGCTCGGCTTCCAGCCCGAGGACCCGCTGCAGTACGGCCGTGTGCTCGCCCATGACGACGGGCGCATCGCGATGATGGTCGAATACAAGGACGCCACCGAGGAACAGCGCGCCTGCCGCTTGTGCAACTCGGGCCTGATGGCGGTGAAGTCGGCCGATCTGTTCGACCTGCTCGCCAAAGTCGGCAACGAGAACGCCCAGGGCGAGTATTACCTCGTCGATATCGTCAATATCGCCACGCTCGAAGGACGCGCCTGCGCGGTGATCGTAACTGACGACCCGGACGAAGTCGGCGGCATCAACAGCCGCGGCGAACTCGCCGAAGCCGAGGGCCGCTGGCAGAAGGCGCGCCGGGTTCAGGCCATGGCCGATGGCGTGACGCTGATCGCGCCGGAAACCGTGTTCTTCGCCTGGGACACGAAGCTCGGCCGCGATGTTACCGTCGAGCCCAACGTGGTGTTCGGCCCCGGTGTGAGTGTCGCCGATAACGTCGTCATTCACGCCTTCTCGCACCTCGAGGGCGCGACGCTCGAAAGCAGCGTCGCCATTGGACCTTACGCTCGCCTACGGCCCGGCGCGGTGCTCAAGGCCGGGTCCAAGATCGGCAACTTCGTCGAGATGAAGAACGCCGTGCTGGGCGAAGGCGCGAAGGCCAACCACCTGACCTACCTCGGCGACGCGGTGGTCGGTGCGGGCGCCAACATCGGCGCGGGCACGATCACCTGCAACTACGACGGCTACTTCAAGCACAAGACCGTGATCGGCGAACGCGCCTTCATCGGCTCCAACAGCGCGCTGGTGGCGCCCGTGAAGATCGGCGCCGACGCGATCGTGGCGGCGGGCAGCGCGGTCACCCGCGACGTGGCGGACGGCGAACTGCGCCTCGTTCGCGGGGAACAACTGGTCAAGCCCGGCTGGGCCGACCGCTTCCATGATGCCATGAAGAAGAAAAAGGCCGAGTTGAAAGGCTGAGCTGACGTCAAAGGACAGCGCCCGTCATCCCAGCGAAGGCTGGGACCGCTGGCCGCGTAAAGCCCAACCCACGGCTGCAAAGTGCTAACGCAACGTAGCGCCTAAAGATTTGCCAGCGGTCCCAGCCTTCGCTGGGATGACGGGCTTTGTCTTCAAACGCCTTGCTGTCTTACGATCCAATCACCTTCCTGCGCGCGATATTGCTCAGCTCTACTTTGGCGATCTCGCTCTTGGGGTCATACTGCAGCGACTGGTCGTAGAACTTCTCCGCCTCGTCATACTGCCCCATCGCCGCCTTGGTGAAACCCATCCCCCGCAGGGCGCGCGCCGCTATCCGTGCGTCCTTGCCGGTCGTGGACTTGTCGACCACGGCCCACGCCTTGGCGAACAGATCGTAGCTGCCCTGCCAGTCCCGGCGCGATTTGAAGAGTTCGGCATATTCGTTGGCGAAATGGGCATTGCCCGGCGCCATCTGCGAGGCCTGCCGCAATTCAGCCTCGGCAAGATCGCCGCGACCGAGATCGATGAGCGCGAAGCCCTTGCCGAAATGCGCCTCGCACAGCGCGGAATCGACTTCGACAGTGGCACCGGAAGCCGCTCCGCCATCACGGCAAAGGCGTGGGCGCAAATCGCCGGAAAGCCGCTGGTCGGCATCGGCGATGACCTTGTCGAACAGCTTGACCGCCTGCGCCTGCTTGCCCTGACGGATCAGATCGTAGCCCTGCTGGACATGCGCGGCCGCATCGAAGCGGGTATCCGTCACCCGCGCGGCGGGTGCGAAACTGGCCGCCACAAGATGCGGCTGTTGCTGCACGGGTTCGGCATGAGCCGTTCCCGCGATGAAAATCGAAACAAGAACGGAAGACGCAATTCGAGCGTTCATCGGTGTTTTTCCTCTCCCCAAAACACCGATACCGCGCCGGTCTGTGCCGAGCCCTTCTACGTGGGCCAATCGTCAGACAGTGTTCGTTGAACTGCGAAGAATATCCGACCGGCGCGGTTTGACAAGTCATCTTGCCGAAATCAAACCCTCGTCTCATCGCACATGGCCCGCTGGTGGGCCGACGACGGAGATTTTCGATGGCAAACAGCCCCTGGAGCCATACGCGCAGTTCATCGCTTTCCGACGACGTCGATTTCGAGATCAAGGGCCAGGAACTCCAGTTCGTCGAGATCGAACTCGATCCCGGCGAAAGCGCGGTGGCCGAAGCCGGGGCGATGGTCTGGAAGGACGCCTCCATCGACATGACCACCGTGTTCGGCGACGGCTCGGCGGATCAGGGCGGCGGCTTCATGGGCAAGCTGCTGGGCGCGGGCAAGCGCCTCGTCACCGGCGAGAGCCTGTTCACGACCGTCTTCACGCATCGCGGCTCAGGCAAGGCACGCGTATCCTTCGCGGCGCCGATCCCCGGCTCGATCCTGCCGATCAAGCTGGACGAAGTCGGCGGACGGTTGATCTGCCAGAAAGACGCCTTCCTGTGCGCCGCGCGCGGCGTGTCCATCGGCATCCACTTCCAGCAGCGCATCATGACCGGCCTGTTCGGCGGCGAAGGCTTCATCATGCAGAAGCTGGAAGGCGACGGCTGGGTCTTCGTCCAGATGGGCGGCACCGTGATCGAGCGCGAGCTTCGCGCCGGAGAAGAACTCCACGTCGATACCGGCTGCGTCGCCGCCTTCCAGCCCAGCGTGGAGTTCGACGTGGTGCGAGCAGGCTCCGTCAAGTCCATGATTTTCGGCGGGGAAGGCGTGTTCTTCGCCCGCCTGCGCGGCCCCGGCAAAGTCTGGATCCAGTCGCTGCCGTTCTCGCGGCTCGCCGGGCGGATGCTGGCGGCGGCAGGCTCGACCGGCGGTCAGAACCGCGGCGAGGGATCGCTGCTGGGCTCGCTGGGCAACCTCATCGACGGAGATTGATGACGCGAATGTAATGTGCAGGACAGCGCCCGGTCATCGGCGATCCGGCACTGTCCTGCCATGGCTCACGATACATCCGCCTTGCCGATGATATCACGATATGATATCGCGATATCATGACGCGTATTCTCGCAGACCTGCCCGACGAGGACATCCGCTGGCTCGACGCCCGCGCGGCCGAACTCGGCCAGTCGCGCGCTTCGGTCCTGCGCGAGGCGGTATCGACCTACAAGGCCCAGGCGCAGCCGGCGAGTGGCAAGGACTGGCTGGATCAGGCTTTCGGCATCTGGAAGAACCGCCAGGACATCGGCGATTCAATAGATTGGCAACGCCGCGAGCGCGCTTCGTGGACCCGGCCGTGGGATGACGACTACGAAGAGGTGAAGGCCGAATTTCCGGACCTTTTCGACGAGCAGGATGACCGCGAACGCGCGCATTATCTCGCCCAATCCGGCCGGAAGCCGTCTGCAAAATGAGCGGTTATTCGTTCGACAGCAATATCCTGATCGATGCGCTGAACGGTTTTCCGCCCGCCCACGCCGAGATCGCACGTGTTGATCGGCCCTGCATAAGCAGGCTGGTCTGGACTGAGGTACTTTCCAAGGAAGGCGGCGCGACTCTAAGAAACATAGAGATATTCCTGTCGGGCTTCCTGATCGAGGAAGTGGACGCGGAGATCGCCCGCCATGCCGCAGCGCTACGACGGGAGCGACCGAAACTGAAATTGCCCGACGCGATCATCCTGGCCTCCGCGCAAGTGCGCCAGCGCATTCTGGTTACACGAAATACCAAGGATTTTCCGGCAAGCATGCCGGGCATCCGCGTCCCCTACTCTCTCTAGACCAAGGCACTTAATCTCATGTGTGGCATCATCGGCATCGTCGGCAAGGAAGACGTGGCGGACCGGCTGGTCGACGGCCTGCGCCGGATGGAATATCGCGGCTACGACAGCGCTGGCGTCTGTACGCTGTTTGACGGCCAGCTCGTGCGCCGCCGCGCCGAGGGCAAGTTGATGAACCTCGTCAAGGAACTGGCGCGTGATCCGGCGCCGGGCCTGACCGGCATCGCCCATACCCGCTGGGCCACCCACGGCGCGCCGACTGCCGCCAACGCACACCCCCACGCGACGGCGGAACTCGCGCTCGTCCACAACGGCATCATCGAGAACTTCAAGCCTTTGCGCGAAGCCCTCGAATCGCGCGGGCGCACCTTCGAGAGCCAGACCGACACCGAAGTCGTCGCGCATCTGGTGTCCGAGCAGGTCGAAGCGGGCGCGTCGCCGGAAGACGCCGTCAAGGCGGTGCTGCCCCAACTGCGCGGTGCCTTCGCCCTCGCCATTGCCTTCCGCCGCTTCCCGGACATGCTGATCGGCGCCCGCCTCGGCTCGCCGCTGGTCGTCGGCTACGGGGATGGCGAGACCTACCTCGGATCGGACGCGCTGGCCCTCGCCCCGCTGACCCAGAAGATCACCTACCTCGAGGAAGGTGACTGGGTCGTCATCACCCGTGAGGGCGCGACGATCTACGACGCCGACAACAATCCGGTGACGCGCGAAGTCGTCACCTCCGGCGCGTCGGCCGTGGCGATCGAGAAGGGCAATTTCCGCCACTTCATGCAGAAGGAAATCTTCGAGCAGCCCACCGTGGTCGCCCAGACGCTGCGCAGCTATCTGCGCCAGGTCGACCAGTCGGTAGCGCTGCCGCAGATCGATTTCGACCTCGGTTCGGTCAAGCGCATCACCATCGTCGCCTGCGGCACCAGCTTCTACGCCGGCATGGTCGCAAAGTACTGGATCGAGACTTTCGCCCGAGTACCTGTCGATATCGACGTGGCCAGCGAGTTCCGTTACCGCGACCCGGTTCTGGAAGACGGCGGCCTCGCCCTCTTCATCTCGCAGTCGGGCGAGACGGCCGACACCCTCGCCGCGCTCAAGCACTGCAAGGCGGCCGGGCAGACCATTGCCGTCGTCGTCAACGTGCCCACCAGCACGATGGCGCGCGAGGCGGACCTGCTGCTGCCGACCCACGCCGGTCCGGAGATCGGCGTCGCCTCGACCAAGGCCTTCACCTGCCAGCTTGCCGTTCTCGCCGCCCTTGCCGCGCATCTGGCGGTCAAGCGCGGGCGGATGGACCGCGCTGAGGAAGCGGAAGTCGTCCAGCACCTGCTCGCCACACCCGCCAGCCTCAACGCCGCGCTCGATCATGACGAGGAAATCGCGGCCATGGCGCACCTCATCGCGCCGGCGCGCGATGTGCTTTACCTCGGGCGTGGCCCGGACTACCCGCTGGCTCTCGAAGGCGCGCTGAAACTCAAGGAAATCAGCTATATCCACGCCGAAGGTTATGCTTCGGGTGAAATGAAGCACGGCCCCATCGCGCTTATCGACGAAGCGGTGCCGGTGATCGTCCTCGCCCCTTCCGGCCCGCTGTTCGAGAAGACCGTCAGCAACATGCAGGAGGTGCGCGCACGCGGCGGCAAGGTCGTGCTGATCTCAGACGCGGAAGGCATTGCCGAGGCGGGCGAAGGCTGCATCGCGACCATCGAGATGCCGCGCGTGCACCCGCTGATCGCGCCGCTGGTCTACGCGGTGCCGGTGCAACTCCTCGCCTATCACGTCGCCTGCGTGAAGGGCACCGACGTCGACCAGCCGCGCAACCTCGCCAAGAGTGTCACGGTCGAGTGAACGCGAAGGCGCGCGGTTGACGAACCGCGCGCCCTTGCCTCACATCGAAGGCGCGTAACCGCCGTTGAGCGGATAGGTCTGCCCCGTGATCCACTCCGCCGCGTCGGAGCACAGGAACGTCACGAGCGCGGCGACATCGTCGGACTTGCCGTAGCGGCGGATCGTGTAGCGGGCCATCTGCGCCTTGGCGTGATCGCCCTGCATGACTTCGGCGAGCTTCTCCGCAGGCATGTCCGGCATCAGCGAGGACAGCGAGACGGCGTTGCTGGTCACGTTGTAGCGCCCGAGTTCCTTGGCGATCGAGCGCACGAAACCCTGCGCCCCCGCCTTGGCCGAGGCATAGACCGCGAGCTTGGGCTCACCCACGCGGCCTGAATCCGAAACTATGGTGACGATGCGGCCCTTCTTCGCCGCCACCATGTTCGGAATGAACGCAAAGCAGGCATTGTAGACGCCGTAGAGGTTGGTGCGCAGATAGCGGTCCCAGGCCGAGGGCTCCTCCTCCCAGAAGTTGAGGGTCGGACGCAGCGAGCCTCCCGGCCCGGCCATCCCGGCATTGTTGACCAGGATCGTCGCGGCGCCGAGCTTGTCCCTGATCGCGGCATCCGCGCCGCGGATCGCATCGAGATCGCCGACATCGAACGGCACCGCCAACGCAGGCACGCCCATCGCGCGGATTTCCTCGGCCACGGCTTCTGCGCGTTCGGGCACGAAATCGTTCACTGCGATGCCGCCCGCATTGTGGCGCGCCAGTTCCAGCGCGATCCCGCGTCCCGCGTTCTGCCCGGCGCCGGTGACCACCGCCACTTGTCCACCAAGGTCGAGTAGATCGTGTTCGCTCATTTCATCCCGCTCCCATGTTGCATGCGCATTAGATAGTATTTACTATCTTTATCTGCGAGTCCCTTGGCACTGCCCGTATCCGCCGATCATCCCGGCGATGCCCGCATGCCATCCGACCCGAGTGAATAAGGTGCGGCGGTGCTTGCCAAGAGCCGGAAGGCCGAAGCGTCCCGAATATCGCGGCGACGCTGGCGATACCGCCCGAGGGAGAGGAGAAGAGATGTTCGAGGAATTCGACCTGACCGGCCGCGTGGCGCTGGTGACCGGCGGCGGCACCGGCATCGGCCGGGCCATCGCGCTGCTGCTGGCCCGGCGCGGCGCGGACATTGCAGTGGCGGGTCGCAAGCGCGCGCCGCTCGACACGGTGGTGGCGGAGATCGAAGCGCTCGGCCGCAGGGGTCTGGCGGTAGAGGCCGACGTGCGCGAACTGGCGCCCGTACAGGCCATGGTCGAGACGGCAGCAGTGCATTTCGGGCGGCTCGACATCCTCGTCAACAATGCGGGCGGAGCCCATGGGCACGTCGGCATTGCGAAGATGGACCCGGCCAAATGGGACCGCGACATCGCGCTCAATCTCAATTCGGCGATGTATGCCTCGCAGGCGGCGTTTGCGCATTTGCGCAAGGTGAAGGGCTGCATCGTCAACGTGTCCTCAGTCGCCGGGATGCACGGAACGCAGGGCGTGGCGGCCTATTCGGCGGCCAAGGCGGGCGTCCAAATGTTCACCCGCGTCGCGGCTGCCGAGTGGGGGCCAACAGGTGTGCGCGTCAACGCCGTCGCCCCCGGCATGACCGCGACCGAGAAGGCCCGCGCCGGGTGGGAGAAGGCCGGCTTCGACGCGGACAGCGCCGCGCATGTATTTCCGCTGCGCCGCTACGGCCAGCCCGAGGACGTGGCGCAACTGGTCGGCTTCCTGGTCAGTGATGCGGCGAGCTACATCACCGGCGAAGCCATCGCCGTCGCGGGCGGACCGGTTCTGGGCGGAATGGTCAGGATCGACGATTGAGAAGTCCGGGCACTGACCATTAGCACCCGCTCATAATTCGTCATTGCGAGCGAAGCGAAGCAATCCAGAGCAGTCTGACACCGCCCTGGATTGCTTCGCTTCGCTCGCAATGACGAGATGAGAGTGGAATATTCCTACAGCTTCGCTTCCATCTCGGCGAGTTCGGAGCGCAGCCACATCGTTTCCGACAGATTGCGTCCGCCGCTCTCGGCCAGCAGGACTTCATGCGCGGCCTTGCGGACGGCGATGGCCTCGGCGTTGGTCGGTTCCGCGCCGAGGGCTATGTCGGTGAGGTGCACGGCCTCCAGCGCCGCGCCGCCGTCCAGCTTTTCCTGCGCGCGCCGGGCAAGGTTTCCCGCCCCGCCCGCCAGTTCGACAAGGTCCGCATCGATGCTGCTGCGCGGCACGCCGTAGAGCGCGGTGGTGCCGTCCTCATAGTGCAGCCAGCCCGAATACTCGCGCCAGATCGACTTGACCGCCCAGCTCGCCTTGCCGTGAAATTCGCCAATCTCCAGCCCCTCGGGCCAGGCGAATTCACGCATCAGAGTGTGGACGTCCTTGCCCGCCTTCATGCCCTCCAGCGTATAGTCGCGTACATAGGAAACCGCAGCGTGCAACTTGTCGAGGTCGGCGCGGATGCGATCCTTGCCGACGATCGCCTCGCCGTGGCCGGTGATCACGATTTCCGCGCCGAGATCGCGGATGGTTTCCAGCGACTTGAGGTAATTGCGCACCAGCCGCGGCTTGTCGCCGCGCAGGGTATTGAGGAACGGCATCGACAGCCACACCGGCCCGAAGACATTGCCGGTAAAGGCGATTTTCTCCTTCGGCAGCCAGACGGTGAGGCTGTCCACCGTCTCGCCCTCAGGCGTGGAGATCAGCTCGAAGGTGCGCCCGCCGAGTTCCAGCGTCAGGCGGCGATCGACGAGAATGTCCGGCACGACGTTCGGCGGCGGCTTCGGTGTCGAACCGCGCTTGAGCGTCGAGCCCCAGAGCTTGCGGCTTCTCGGCCCGAAGAAGGCCTGCAGGCCGTTCATGTCGGCCAAAGCCTCGTTGAAGCCGGGGCCGCCAATCACTTGCGTGCCGTCTTCGAGGAATTCCGGCAAGCCGCCGTAGTGGTCCGCATGGCTCTGCGTGAGGATCACGAAGGCGAGCGGCCCGGTCCGATGCGGCGCCAGCAGGCGCTTCGTGCGCTCGGCATTGTCCATGAAGCCGGTGTTGACCATCACGTCGCCCTCGGCGGTGGTGACGAGGTAGGCGTTTGAGATGTCGTTCGCCTGGAAGATGAAGTCGGTCACCCGGATCGCCTCGGCCTGCTCGTCGCCTGCGCGCACCAGTCCGGCCAGCTTGGGTCCTGCATCCTTTACGTCGCTCATTTCAGACCTCCTCGAAGCTGATCATGACTTTGGCGGACTGCGGGCTCGCGGCGATCTCAAGGCCCTTCATGACGTCGCGGAACGGCAGCTTGTGGCTGATCATCGCGGCGATCTTGTCCTTGAGGCGCGGCATGGCCGCGATCACCTCGGGCATTTCGGTGGGGTAGCCGACGGCGGTGGTAATGGTCATCTCGCTGGTCAGCATGCGACCGGCCGGGAACTCCAAAGGCTTCATGTAGGCGGCGGTGATGACGAGGCGCGCGTGGAACTTCGCCATCATGATCACTTGCGTCAGGATGTTCGGCGCCCCTGCCGCGTCTATGTACGCATCGGTGCCGACGCCCACGCGCCCATAGCTCGGTACTTCGCCATGAAGGCGCGCCAGTTCCGCGCGCAAGTCCACCTCGGCCGGGTTGAGCGCGGCCCGCACGCCGAGCGCCCGGGCGCGTTCCAGGCGCTCCTCGGAAAGGTCGAGCGCCACCACGTCGGTCACCCCGCGATCGATCAGCCACAGCAGCATGCCGAGCCCTATCGGCCCGCAGCCGAACACCACGACCTTGTCGCCGGGCTTCACCTCGGCCCGATTGACCCCGTGCATGGCAACCGCAAGCGGCTCGCACATGGCGGCGACGTCGTAGTCGATGCCGTCGGGGATCGGCAGGATCGATTCTCCCAGCCGCGCCTCGCGCACCAGCAATTCCTGTGTGAAGGCCCCTTCCGGGCCGCCGGAGCCGATGTTGCCCGGCGTCATCATCGGATTGACGACCACCGGATCACCGACCGCGATGCCCTCGACCCCCGCGCCGACCTCGATCACCTCGCCCGCGCCTTCGTGGCCCAGCGCCGTCAGCGTGCCCGGCGTCGGAATGCCGCCGATCTTGATGTACGAAAGGTCGGAGCCGCAGATGCCCACCGACTTCATCTTCACCACCACGTCGAGCGGCCCCGTCGCGGGACGTTCATAGGGGTCGAGCCTGACATCGCCCGTGCCGTGGATCCTGAGCAGTTCCATACGCCTCTCTCCTTGCCGATCCGCCGCGTTTACGGCCGGACCATGTATCCGCCGTCGATGGTGATCGTCTCACCGGTCATGAAGCTGCTGGCGTCCGAGCACAGGTAGGCACCGATGCCCTCGAAGTCGGCTGGAAAGCCGGTGCGCTTCATCGGTATCGTCGGGGCGAAGTGCTGTGCCACAGCGTCGGCGCGGGCGCCCTCACCCATCATCGGCGTGATGACGAGGCCCGGCGCGACCACGTTGGCGCGAATGCCGAGCGGGGCCAGTTCGATGGCAAGGCAGCGGATCGCCGCCGCCACCGCCGCCTTGGAAGACGCATACTCCATCTTCCCCGCAAGGCCCTGGAACAGCGAGAGCGAGCCGCAGGCGACAAGGCTGCCGCCCGATTCGTCCCCCGCCTCGACCCGCTCCTTCATCAGCCTCGCGCCTTCGCGCAGAGTGAAGAAGGCGCCGTGCAGCGCGGTCTTCTGGAAGTCGTACCAGTGATCGGTCGGCATCTCGAAGACCGAGTTGTAGCGCGGCGAAGCCCCGGAATTCGCGAAGACGCAGTCCACGCGCCCGAAGTCGGCCATGACCGCCTCATAACCCTGGGCGATGTTCGCCTCTTCCGAAACATCGACCTGATAGGCGACGACTTTCCCCGCACCGGCCGCTTCGAGTTCGGCCTTGGCCTTCGCGCTCTTCTCGGCGTTGCGCGCCCAGATCGCGAGGTCGCCACCCATCTTCGCTACGCCCATCGCGAAGCCGAAGCCGATGCCGCCGTTGCCGCCGGTCACCACCGTCACCTTGCCCGCGCAGTCGAACAGGCTTTTCGCCATCCTTGTCTTCCTCTGTCCCAAACCGTGCCGTCATCGCGGCGTGTTCACCGGCGCGATGTTCCTCGCGAGAGGATTGCCCGGCAAGCGCGGCAGGCATAGAATTCCGGCCCTAACGTGGCGTCCGGGACACATTGCGGCCGACCTGTCGAAGATGACGCTGATGGAGATGAGCATGCCCGAGGCGCATCGTTCGAAGATGAGCATCGACGCGCAACTGGAAACGCGCGGCGTGACCGCGCAGATCGTGCGCTTCGACATTCCCGACCCGACCGACACCGTCCATGCGGTCGGCCGGGACTACCACGTCAACATGTGCCTCACCCCCCGTCCGCTGCAATCGCGCGGCGGCTATCGCAAGCGATGGGGACCGCACCGACTGGAACGGCTGGGCGACATCTTCGTGCTGCCGCCGGGCGAGGAACTCCACATCAAGGGCGGCACGGGGCGGCAGGCATCGCTGACCTGCACCATCGACTCGGGACTGGTGCACGACCTCGTCGGCCATCGCCTGACCTGGGACGATCCGCACCTTGCCGCCGCGCTGGACATCGGCAGTGCGCAGATCCGCGCGCTGCTGTTCCGCATCACCGCCGAAGTGCGGCACCCCGGCCTCGCTGCGCAGCGGATGCTGGGCTTCCTCGGTAGCGAACTGGCGATCGAACTGGGACGCCATTGCCTTGAGGTGACCGAGCGGCCCGTCACCGGCGGTCTCTCCGGCTGGCGGCTGCGGCTGATCGACGAGCGCCTTGCCGACGACCTTGCCGCGCCGTCGCTGGAGGACCTGGCGAAGCTGTGTGTGCTGTCGGTGCGCCAACTCACGCGGGGGTTTCGTGTCAGCCGCGCCTGCTCGATCGGCGACTACATCGAGCAGCGCCGCATGGAGGCCGCCAAGCGCCTGCTGATGGAGGGCGAGAGCGTGAAGACCATCGCTTTCACCATGGGGTTCTCCTCTCCCTCCAGCTTCACCTTCGCCTTCCGCCGCGCCGTGGGAGCCAGCCCCAGCACCTTCCGCCAGAGGCAGGGGCGCGTCCTCACCGAGCCTGTCGGGTCTTGACCCGAATTCGACAGAAGGTCTGGTTTTGACGGGTCATCCGCGTTGCCACGGCGGGGCATCGACAGGTTATCTCGTGCCCATGAAAGGCCGACCGATCGGCCGCCGGGAAGAGGACAACCACACCATGGCCACCACCGCCACCACCACTGAGCACCATCTGGGCTATGCCCTCGTCGAGCAGGCGATGAAGGAAACCGGGATCGACAGCTTCGACAACGACAGCTGGCGCGAGGGCTTCGACGTCTTCACCCGGTCGTTCAACGAAGGCATCGCCAAGGGCTGGATGAGCGAAGGCGGCATCGCCCGCGCCCGGAACGACACGCTGCATTACCTACGCGGCCGCCTCAAGGTCTCGCAATACCTGCGCGAGAATCCGGAACTGCTGCAGCGCCCTGTAGAGCGCCCGGTCTTCGTCATGGGCGTGCCGCGCACCGGCACCACGCTGATGTCGAACCTGCTGGCCGCCGACCCGGCGCGCCGTTCGCCGCTGACCTGGGAGATCGACGATCCGGTGCCGCCGGTCACCTCGAACGCCCTGCTGACGACCGACCCGCGCGCGACCACCCGGCTCGCGCAGGAGAAGGCCGCGCTCGAAGCCAACCCCGCCATGGGCAAGTACTATCGCGGCTCGGCGGTCTACCCCAACGAATGCGTGTTCTTCATGGCGCACGATTTCAAGACGCTGATGATCGAGTCCAAGGGCAAGCTGCCGCTCTACAAGGACTTCATCTTCTCGTGCAACATGACCAGCGCCTACGAGTACCACAAGAAGTTCCTGCAGGTGCTCCAGCAGCACACCACCGGCGTCTGGAACGTCAAGAAGCCCAGCCACTCGCTGTGGCTGGAGACGATCTTCAAGGTCTATCCCGACGCCCGCGTGATCTGGACCCACCGCGATCCCTTCACCGCGACGGGGTCGCTGTGCTCGGTGATCTCGCTCAGCCATCAGGCGCACATGGGCCGGATCGATGCGGAGTGGCTGGCCGAGGACTACCCCTGGCAGGCGGCCGAACACGCCAACCGCATCATGGATTTCCGCGACAAGTACGGCGAGGACAGGATCATCGACGTCCACTACGCCGACATCGTCGAGGACCCGGTCGCCGCAACGAAGAAGGTCTACGCGGCGCTGGGCGACGAATGGACCGCCGAGGCCGAGGCCGGAGTCCAGAAGTGGGTGGACGACAACCCACAGGACAAGTTCGGCCGCCACGAATACAAGCTGGCGCAATACGGGCTGAGCAAGGAGGCGCTCGAGCCGCTGTTCGAGCGCTACCTCTCCCGCTACGACGTCGCGCGGGAGGGCTGATCGTGCTGGAAGGACTGCACTACCAGAACGCCTATGTCTGTGACGACATCGAAGCAGGGATCGACCTTTTCAGGGGCCGCGGGATGGCGAAGGAACCGACTATCATCCCGGTCGACCAGACCGTGCTGACGCCATCGGGGCCGAAGCGCCAGAAAAGCCGCATCTGCTTCATCTGGATCGGCGACCTGCAATATGAACTGATCGAGAGCGAGATCGACGAGGTCGGCATCTTTGCCAACTGCCTGTCGAATGGCGGCCCCTTGCGCTTCCATCACATCTGCTTCCGGGTGCCCGACTGGGCCGACTTCCGCTCCCGGGTGGACGCGCAGGAATTCCCGATCGCGATGGAGCGCGACTTGTCGGGCGAGCCGGAGGGAGGACTGAAATTCCTGTACCTTGATGCGCGCAAGGTCTTCGGGCACTACATCGAATATACCTGGATGCCCGAGCCGATGTGGCAGCATATCCGGGCGATGTGAGAACCGGGCTGGCGTTGTAACGCCGGGGCTTCGACAAGCTCAGCCTGAGCGGGATCGGAGTTCATGATCGCCTTCACCTCTCTCGTCGTCATTCCCGCGAAGGCGGGAACCCATCTCCTGACGGTGCCTGCTGCATGAACATCAGATGGGTCCCCGCCTTCGCGGGGATGACGAACGATGGTTCGGTCAAACACGATCCCGCTATGAACCCCGCTCACCCTGAGCTTGTCGAAGGGTCAGGCCATCACTCCCACATCTCCATAAAGCGTCGACCTCTGCCGCAGCTTGCGTCCGACGCTCTCCGCCGCCGCGCGCATGTCGGAAACCTCAGCCAGTTGCCCGTGCGAGGCTCCGGCCGCGCGGCTGATACTCTCGTCCATCAGCACGCCGCCAAGGTCGTTGGCGCCTGCCGCCAGCACCGCCGCCGCCCCGTCCATGCCCAGCTTGACCCATGAGACCTGTATCGAATCGATCGCCCCGTGCAGCGCCAACCGGGCGACCGCATGCATCATCACCGCCTCACGCCAGGTCGGCCCCTTGCGGCATTGGCCCTTGCGGTAGAACGGCGCCTCCATGTGGACGAGCGGCAGCGGCACGAACTCGGTGATACCGCCGGTGTCGAGTTGCAGCTCGCGCAAGGCCAGCAAATGACGCGCCCAGTGCAGCGGACTTTCGAGGTGTCCGAACATTATCGTCGAAGTCGTCGGCAGCCCCACCCTATGCGCCGAACCGACCACATCGAGCCATTCGGCGGTCGTCAGCTTGTCCGGGCAGATCTTCTCGCGAATATCGTCGCACAGGATTTCCGCCGCCGTACCGGGGAGCGAACCCAGCCCCGCATCGCGCAGCATGGACAGGTAATCCGAGACCGGCATCCCCAGCGTCCGGGCACCCTGGCTCACCTCCAGCGGCGAGAAGGCATGGACGTGCAGGTCCGGGCACGCATCCTTCACCGCGCGCAGGATCGAGAGGTAGGTCTCGCCAGTGTAGCGCGGGTGGATGCCGCCCTGCAGGCAAACTTCGGTCGCCCCGCGCGCCACCGCCTCACGGGCGCGGCCGGCGATCTCCTCGAGGTCGAGGTCGTAGGGCTTGTCACGATAGCCCGCCTTGCTGCTGGTCTTCGAAAAGGCGCAGAACGAACAGGCATGCGTGCAGATGTTGGTGTAGTTGATGTTGCGGTTGACGACGTACGTGACGACGTCGCCGCGCACCTCGGCCCGCAAGGCGTCCGCCGCCTCCACCACCGCCTGCGCAGCACTGCCCCGAGCCGCGAACAGCGCGGCGATCTCTTCCTCGCCGAGCGCAAAGCCGCCTGCCGCGCGATCGAGTATCCGGTGCAGCCGCGCCGCCACCGGGCCGTCGTACCGCATGCCAAGCGGCGCGTGCACCGTCCCCGGCGCGCGGTCCGTAATGCCGGGACTCCAGCGACTGTCGCGCCCCAGTCCATCGGCATCGGCAAGCCGCAGCACGGCGGGCCGGATCGCCGGATCGAGCCAGCCCTCCGCCTCGACGAAGCGCGGATAGATCGTCAACCGCTCTACCAGCGGCAGCCCGGCCCGGGCGCAGACCGCCTCAAGCCGCGCGATTTCGGGCCAGGGCGCCTCGGGGTTCACGTGATCGAGCGTCACCGGGGAGATGCCCCCCCAGTCGTCGATGCCTGCGTCGATCAGTTCGACGAGGCGCTCATCATTGAGGTTCGGCGGTGCCTGCACCGAGACTTCGTCCGGCAGCACGATCCGCGCGGCGGCGATGGTGCGCAGGAAGTCCGCCTCGCTCGCCTCGATAGCGCCGGACATCTTCGTGCCGGGCTTCGGGCAGAAATTCTGGACGATGACTTCCTGCAGGTGCCCATGCGCTTCGTGCAGGTCGCGCAGGGCGATCAGCGCCTCGATCCGCTCGCGCGGGGTCTCGCCGATGCCGATGAGGACGCCGCTCGTGGTCGGCACCCGCGCCCGCCCTGCCGCCGCCAGCGACGCGAGACGAACCGCGGGGACCTTGTCCGGCGATCCATGATGGCACATGCCCTTGTCGAGCAGGCGCTCGGACGTACTCTCCAGCATCAGCCCGACCGATGCCGCGACCGGGCGCAACATCCGCCAGTCGGCTTCCTCCAGAACCCCGGCATTGATATGCGGAAGCAGGCCCGTCTCTTCCAGAACCCGCTGCGCACAGTGGCGCACGTAGTCGATGGTGCGCGTGAAGCCGCGCTCCTCCAGCCACTCGCGCGCGGCTGCATAACGCCGCTCCGGCGCATCGCCGAGCGTGAACAGCGCTTCCTTGCAGCCCGCCGCGAGCCCAGCCCGCGCGATCTCCAGCACCTCTTCCTCGGTCAGATAAGGGGCATGCAGCCGGGAGGGCGTCGTCGCGAAGGTGCAGTAGTGGCATACGTCGGCGCAAAGCCGGGTCAGCGGGATGAAGACCTTGCGCGAATAGGTCATCCGTGCCGGTGTCAGCGCTCCGAAGCGGGTGTCGCGCCGCATCCGTGCCTCGGCGAGAACATCGTCCAGCGGCGCGGTGAGGAGTCGGGTTATCAGTGCGTCGTCGTCGCGTGCCATGGTCATCCTGTTTCGATACCGGCTGCGATCAGTGCTTCGCGCGCAAGCCTCTCCCGGTCACCGGCGTGGCACATGACTGTTGGGCAAACGGTGACCGAAAGGCCCCTCTCCCGCAAGCCCCCTGCATCGGCGGCATCGGCCTCGTCGATCACCAGATGGTCGAGAAGATCGCCCCGGTGATTGGAGTAGTGATCGGCGATCGAGGCGTTGGAAACGGGCCTGCCCAGTTCTCCCAACAACTTGCCGAGCGGTCCCTTGATCGACGCGCCGCCGACCAGCGGCGATACCGCCACCACAGGAACTCGCCGCCGCACTAGTGCCTCGCGCACACCGTCGAGACTGAGGATCGGATCGACGCTGAGGTACGGATTCGAGGGGCAAATGACGATGGCGGCAAGGTCGTCGCGGGCCAGTGCCTCGGCGAATGCGGGCGATGGCGCAGCACCGGGAACGCCGTCGAACCGCACCCCGGTGGCCACCGGCCGGCACTGCTCGGCGACGAAATAGCGCTGGAAGTCCAGCCACCCCTGCGCGGTGCCGACCTGGGTGCGCACGGGGGCATCGCTCATGGGAACTATCGCGTGCGCGATACCGAGTTCGCGCGTCAGCCGCGTGGTCACCTGCGACAAGGTATCGCCCGCGCGCAGCCGCCAGGACCGGGCAATGTGCATCCCCATGTCGCGATCGCCGAGGTTGAACCAGTCCGCCTCGCCCAGCGCGCGCAGCATGGCCATGGCCTGCCATGTCTCGTCCTTCACGCCCCAGCCGCGCACCGTGTCGTTGAGCCCCGCGAGTGCGTAAGTCACCGAATCGATGTCCGGGCAGATCGTCAGGCCAAGGTGCTCGAAGTCGTCCCCGGTATTGACCACGATGGTGAGGTCTTCCGGCGCGAGCACTGCCGCCAGCCCCGCCGCCAGCTTAGCCCCGCCGACACCGCCGCTGAGAGCGAGTACGTGCTTGCCCGTCATCGAAACATGTCCTGTTCCACTGGACGCAGGCCGCTCACCGCACCCGGTCCGTCATCCTCGCAGGTCCAGCGGCCTGCGCCCCGCACGACGGCGACCGGCGTGCCTTCGTCCCCCTCGCCCATGACCAACGTCGCCATAGCTGCGATCGAGTCCGCCACCGCAATCACCGTCGCCTGCAGCGTGCGGCCGTAGAGATCGACGCCGCGCCCTCGGCGGTCCTCCAGCACGGCAAGCCCCGCGCAGCCGATCGCGGTGCCCACCGTGCCGATGCGCCATGCGCGGCCCATGGAGTCGGCGATCACCACCGCCACCCGCACGCCGCTGGCCTCGGCCAGTTCCGCGCGCAAGCGCCGCGCAGACGCATCGGGCTCGCACGGCCAGAGCAGCACCGTGCCCGCATCTCCGCCGGAGACATTGCTGGCGTCGATCCCGGCATTGGCAAGCACATGGCCGGTGCGATGCCGGGCGATGATCGCGGCGGGGTGCGGGCGCATGATCTCGGCGCTCTCGTCCAGGATCGCCTGCGCCATGGCAGGATCGCGCCCGGTCCGCTCCGCTAGAGCCCGCGCCTCCTCTCCCGGCGTCAGCGCCGCAAGGTCGATTGAACGCCCTTCGATCTTGGAGACGATCTTCTGCGCAACCACGCAGATATCGCCATCGCGTAAGCCGTCACCCTCGGCCGCGAGCGCGGTGCAAATCGCTTGCGCAATAGACTGCCCCGCGGCGAACATGGGCAATCCGGCAAGCGGTCGTACTGTAAGTTCTCGAAGAGCGTTCATCCTGTTCTCCCGAACGACACCTTAGGTCCGCCCCCGACAACGACAATCCAAAGACGCGAAACTTCGCGGGAGAGATAACAGGCATGGCAAGTATCGCGATCATCGGCGGCACCGGGGCACTCGGAAAAGGCATCGCACGCAGGCTCGTCGCGGCGGGGCACGCGGTGACGATCGGCTCGCGCTCCGCCGAGAAGGCCCAGGCGACCGCCGGGGAACTCGGCGCTGCGGGCTATGCCGCCAACGCCGATGCGGCGGAAGGCAAGGACGTGGTGATCGTAACCGTGCCCCACGCCTCGCAGGGCGATACGCTGGCGCAGATCCGCGACCGGATCGGCGATGCGGTGGTCGTGGATACGACCGTACCCCTCGTCCCGCCCAAGGTCATGCGCGTCCAGCTTCCCGTCGAAGGCAGCGCCGCCGCGCAGGCGCGCGCGCATCTCGGCCCCGAGGCACGGCTGGTCACCGCCTTCCACAACGTCTCGGCCCATCACCTCGATTCCGACCATGCGATCGACTGCGACGTGCTGGTCTTCTCTGACGATGTCGCGGCCCGACATACGGTGGTGGACTTGTGCCCCGGCATGGGCCTGCGCGGTCTGTCGGGTGGAGCGCTCGCCAACTCGGCGGCGGCGGAAGCGCTGACCTCGATCCTCATCTACATGAACAAGACCTACAAGGCCGACGGCGCGGGTATCCGCTTCACCAATCTGGCCGAAGCGCCCGCGATCCCATGACCGTCTGGGCGCTCATCCCGGTCAAGGCACGAGGACGCGGCAAGACCCGCCTCGCCCCCGCGCTGCCCCCTCATGAGCGTGACAGGCTGGTCGAAGCGATGCTGTCGCGCGTGATCGAGGCGGCAGCGGGCGCGGTGGACCGTACGATCCTCCTGGGACCACCACGCGGCGCGTTGCCCTTCATCTTCGACGATGGTGACGGACTCAACGCGGCGCTGGAAAACGCGCTGGCAATCCTGTCGCGAGGTGCTCCGCCCGATCGACTGATCGTCGTCGCGGGAGACCTGCCGCGCCTTGATGCACAGGACCTGCGCCAGCTTGCCGCCCTGCCCGCCTGCACCCTCGGCATCGCCACCGATCGCCACGGCACCGGCACCAATGCGCTCTCGCTGCCCTTGCCCAAAGCGGCAGGCTTTCGCTTCCAGTACGGCACCGGCAGTGCCGAACTTCACCGCGCGGCTGCGGAAACGCTGGGCCTGAACGCCGTGACGATCACGACGTCGGGTCTCGCGAAAGATATAGACGAGCCCGCCGACCTGGCCGATGCTGAACACCTGTTCGCTTTGGCGAACTGACCAGAGGCCGCACACGGCCCCGTAAAGCGGAGAGGCGAGTGCAGGCAAGCGACATCGACCTGACCGGGCAAGTGGCCTTCGTGACTGGCGGCGGCGGCGGCATCGGCCGCTCCATCGCGCTGTGCATGGCCGACATGGGCGCCGACGTGGCGATCATAGAGGCGATCCCGGAACGCTGCGCGCAAGTCACCGCGATGATCGAGGCGCGTGGCCGCAAGGCGCTGTGCATCCCCGGCAACGTCATGGACGTCGAGGCCCTGCAAGGCGCGATCGCGCGCACGGCGGACACTTTCGGACGGCTCGACGTGCTGGTGAACAACGCGGGCGGCGTGACCCGGCGCGGATTCCTCGACCTCACTGAGAAGAACTGGCGGCGGCACATCGACCTCAACCTGGTCAGCAATCTCGCCGCGACACAGGCGGCAGTGCCGGTGATGATCGCAGGCGGGCGCGGCGGCGCGATCGTCAACGTCACCAGTATCGAAGCTAGCCGCGCAGCACCGGGCTATGCCGTCTATGCCGCGTGCAAGGCTGGGATCAACAACCTCACCCGCACCCTCGCGCTCGAATTCGCCGAGCACGGCATCCGCGTGAACACCATCGCGCCCGACTACACGGTGACGCCCGGCACGCGCGGCCAGTTCACCGGCCCGGTGGACGAGGCGGCGTGGTTCCAGCCCAGCCCCGCGCAAGTCGAAAGCGCCCGCAAGCGCATTCCTGCGGGCCGCCCCGGGATCGACGAGGAATGCGGCCGCGTGGCGGTGTTCCTCGCCTCCCCGATGGCCAGCTACGTGACCGGCACCGTGATCCCGGTAGAC
This sequence comes from Novosphingobium sp. HR1a, assembly GCF_015594425.1. Taxonomy (NCBI): domain Bacteria; kingdom Pseudomonadati; phylum Pseudomonadota; class Alphaproteobacteria; order Sphingomonadales; family Sphingomonadaceae; genus Novosphingobium; species Novosphingobium sp. HR1a. The sequence continues at coordinate 35,267 of NZ_JABXWS010000031.1, read as the reverse complement.
GGAGGCTCGTGGGCCTCGGGCGGATGGGCGCGCGACCGTAACGAGGTCTGGATCCTGCCGCCTGAAGTCACCGAATAGCCAGAAACGAGAGAGCGATGACCTTCACCCTCAGCACCAGCCTGCCCTTCGACCACATCGACAAGCCGCAGGAATGGGGCACCATGGAAGCGCTGCACCAGATCGCGAAGGCGGTCGAGGCTGCGGGCTTTTACGCGGGCACCGTCACTGACCATCCGGTGCCCTCTTCGCGCTGGCTCGACAATGGCGGGCATTATGCGCAGGACCCCTTCGTCATGCTTTCGATGCTGGGCGCCGCCACGACCACGCTGCGGCTGCAGACCAACATCCTGGTCCTGCCCTATCGCAACCCGTTCATCACCGCGCGCGCCGTATCGAGCCTAGACCATTTCACCGGCGGGCGCGTGATCCTCGGCCTGGGCGCGGGGTACATGAAGGCGGAGTACAAGGCACTCGGCGTCGATTTCGACAGCCGCAACGACATCATGGACGAATATATGAAGGCTATGAAGCTCGCCTGGACCGGCGAGGACTTCACCTTCGAGGGCAATGGCTTCACCGCGCTCGGCAACCGTGTGCTGCCGACCCCGGCGCAAACCCCGCATCCGCCGCTGCTGGTCGGCGGCAACTCGAAGCGCGCCCTTCGCCGCGCAGTGGAGCTGGGCGATGCCTGGCACCCGTTCTTCGTACCCAAGGCGATCACCGATACCGCCCGCACCGCCAATCTCGAAGGCGACGAGGACATCCTGGAAGCCATCGCCTACATGGCGGCGCATTGCGAGAAAGTCGGCCGCGAGACTCCGCCCAAGGTCATCGCATCCTCGACTTATTCGGTGAAAGCGGGCTGGAACGCGCAGGAGGCGCTGGACCATTTCGCCAACCTCAAGTCGCTCGGCGTCGATGGTTCCGGCGCGACGATCTACACTGAGACCCGCGCGGAATATCTCGAACAGGCGCAGAAGTTCGGGGAAGAGGTGATCGCGAAGATCGATTTCTGACGCTCTGGCCGCACCAAGGCCCACCCCGCTGCGACTAGCTTCGCCTAAGGCTCAGCAAGTCTCGCTCCCCTCCCGCTTGCGGGAGGGGTTGGGGGTGGGTTCATGCGCTCAGCCCTGCACCGCCGCCAGTGCTTCGTGAAACGCGCGGACCGCCGCTTCCTCGTCGCCGTTCCAGACTGCGCCCGAAACCGCAAGAAAGTCCGCGCCCGCCCGCACGAGGTCACCGCAGTTTTCCGGAGTAATCCCACCGATGGCGACGCACGGAATCTCGAAGATCGACTGCCACCATTCCAACACGTCGAGACCAGCGATATGCTTGGTCACCTTCGTCGTGGTGGGGAAGAACGCACCGAACGCCACGTAGTCGGCGCCGTTCTCGCCCGCTTCCATGGCGAGGTGACGGCTGGCATTACAGGTCACGCCAATCTGCGCATCGCGGCCGAGCGCCTGACGTGCCTCCTCGACGCTGCCGTCCTCCTGCCCGAGATGCACGCCGTCCGCGCCGAGGCGCTTGGCGAGGCCGATCGAATCGTTGACGATGAACGCCACGTCGCGATCCCCGCAAATCTTCTGCAGCGGCTCGGCCAGACGCGCGGCCTCATGCTGGTCCACGTCCTTGACGCGGAACTGGAAGGCCGCGACTTCGCCTGCGTCCAGAGCGCGGGCCAGACGGTCGGGGAAGGCCCCGCCGACGTCGAGCGGCGAGATCAGATAGAGCTGCGTGGGTGCGCGCGGAATGTCGGCTTCGTCTTTCATGCGGGTGCTCTAGCCGCGCCGCGCCTCAACGCCAAGCGTTCCGAACACGCGGCGTTCGGGAACCGTTCAGGCGCCCGGGTGTTGCATGGCGCGCCATGAGGATACCGATAGCGCTCGCCCTGACCGGAGCCGCCCTTGCCGGCTGCACCGTCATACCCCCGGCCGATCCGGCCCGGATGCAACCATATCCACCGGCCTATCCGCAGGCGAGCGCTCCTCCGCCTCCCGCAGCGCCGCCGCCGTCAGCCCCTCCGGCCGCGAGCTATCCCGGCCCGGCAGTTACGCCGCCCTATACTCCCGCCCAGAGCTATCCCCCGCCGTCGGAACTGCCGGTCGCGACTCCCGAGCCCTCGCTGACTTACGCCGCGCTCGGCCAGACGGTAACCGTAGGCGGCCCGCGCATCACCCCGCTGGCGGTGCTGGAGGACAGCCGGTGCCCGATGAATGCGCGCTGCGTCTGGGGCGGGCAGGTCCGCCTGCGCGTACGCATCGACAGCGGGCGCGGTGGCGAAGTCGAGGTGACCTCGGGCAAGCCGGTGACGGTCGCCGACGGCACGCTCGAACTGGTCGAGGTCCAGCCCGACAAGGTCGCGGGCGGTGACAACCACGGCACCGTCGCACAGTCGGCGTATCGCTTCGGCTTCCGCTTCATGGGCGGCTACTGAGCCCACGAAAAAGGCGGCGCCCTTTCGAGCGCCGCCTCTTCCTGTCCGGTCCCGAAGGATCAGGCCGCCGCGGCAGCCTCGGCCTTCTGCGTCGAACCGAGGTAGATCGCGTCGATCGCCTCGCCCAGCGCCGCGTCGAATTCCGCGTCGCTCATCTGCGAACGCAGGTCCGAAAGCAGCGCGCGGCTGAAGCTGGCGATGATGCCCTTGTTCTTCGCCAGTTCGACGCAGGCGTCGGCGCGCGAGTAACCGCCCGACAGGGCCACCACGCGCAGCACCTTGGGGTGATCGATCAGCGGATCAAACGTGCCCGGCACGATCGGCAGCGAGAGCTTGAGCATGACCTGCTGGCCCTCGGGCAGCGCGTCGAGATTCTTGAGGATTTCGGCGAGCAGGATCGCATCACACTCGGCGCGGGTCTCGCTCTTGATGTTCACTTCGGGCTCGATGATCGGCATCATGCCGTGCGAGAGCACCTGTGCACCGATCTCGAACTGCTGCTTGACGACGGCGGCGATGCCCTCGGCATTGGCCGAGTTGATGACCGAGCGCTCCTTGGTGCCGTAGACGCCCAGCGCCTTCGAGCGCGCAAGCAGTTCGTCCAGCGTCGGCATCGGCTTCATCAGCTGGACGCCGTTGGCTTCATCCTCAAGGCCCTTGTCGATCTTGATGAAGGGGACCACGCCCTTGGCGATCAGCGCCTGCGGGGTGGGCACGCCATCGACGGTGCCGTCCATGGTGCGTTCGAACAGGATCGCGCCGATGACCTTCTCCCCCGAGAACACCGACGACGAAATGATGCGCGCGCGCATCTCGTGGATGAGACCGAACATCTCCTCCTCGGTCGACCAGGCATCCTCCTCGATACCGTAGCCCTTGAGAGCCTTGGGCGTCGAACCGCCGCTCTGGTCGAGTGCGGCGATAAAGCCGTCACCGTCGGCCATCTTGGCCGTCATTTCCGAATACTGCATGGTTTCTCCTCCTGAGTTGTTCGGCAACTTGAAATAAAGCCTACGCTTCGCTCCCTCTGTTCGCAACTGCGGCATCTGTCATTAGGGGGTCAATTCGGTATAGCGCGCGGCGGCACGTGCCGCGCCCTCGCGTGCAGCATGACGTTCAGGCGCCGGCGCAGCGGAATGTCCACGAAGCGCACGCAAAGCCAGCCGAGCCCGACGCAGGCGGCAAGGTAGACCGCGCCCATCAGCACCTCGTTCCAGCCGAGATCGTCCTTGAAGTAGCGCAGCGGCTCCATCAGCGCCCAGTGCACGGCGTAGACCGCATAGGACACCTCACCGAGGAACCACGCCACGGGCATCAGCACGCGCGAAGGTTCGCCGCGCGAGCCCAGCCAGACCAGCAGCGGCGAGACGAGCACGGCGCAAGTGACGTCGTACCAGCCCTTGGGAATGAACGCCGGATCGGCGACCAACATCGCGAGAATGGCGATGAGGCAGAAAACGCCGAGCCAGCCGGGATGGCGGACCTCTTTCACGGGTAGCCCGGCGATCAGCACGCCTGCGGTGAACGACATCGTCGTGCGCAGCATCGTCGTGCCCATCTGGCTCCACAACGGGCCAAGATTGCCACCCTCGCGTGCCAGCACTGCGGGCACGAAGAAGCAGGCGGCGGCGATCGCCACGGCAAGCTGGCCGATGCGCGGCAGGCGGAACAGCACCAGCGCGAGGCCGAGGCTGGCGACGAGTTCGAAGAACAGCGACCACGCCGGCACGTTCATCGGGAACAGCGTGTTGGTGAAGGGCGACGGCAGCATCAGCAGGTTGGGCGGCAGCGACTTGGCGATCTTGGCGTAGCTGTAGACGTCGCCTTTGCCCGTCCAGTGGTTCGAGATCGCCGAGAGCGTGGTCACGACGATCCCCGCCAGGAACAGCGGATAGAGCCGCACCACGCGCTGCTTCATGAACTGCCAGGTCGTCAGCCCGCTGCGCCAGCGCGGCAGGTAGGTGCGGCACAGCACGAAGCCCGACAGCGCGAAGAAGAAGTCCACCGCGACATAGCCGTGCGGGGCCTGCGAGATGTTGTAGTGGAACAGCGCCACGGCAAGCGCCGCGATGCCGCGCATGCCGTCGAGCGTGACGTACCGGCCGTGCCAGGGCGGTGCGGGTCGGTCACTGGCGGTCATGCGCAGGCCATCGTCTCGAAAAATCCCCCGTCGTCCCGGACTTGATCCGGGACCGCTGGCCGAGAACAGCCCACCTCGCGATGCGGCGTGCCCCGGCCAGCAATTACCTAAAGACAACCACCGGTCCCGGAGCGAGTCCGGGACGACGATGAACTCAGGCCTCCAGCGCCGCGACGCCGGGCAGCACCTTGCCTTCCATCCATTCGAGGAAAGCACCGCCCGCCGTCGAGATGTACGAGAAGTCCTTCGCCACGCCCGCATGGTTGAGCGCCGCCACGGTATCGCCGCCGCCCGCCACCGAGACCAGCGAGCCGTCCGCCGTCAGCGCGGCGGCGGTCTTCGCCAGCGCCACGGTGGCGGCGTCGAACGGCTCCATCTCGAACGCGCCGAGCGGGCCGTTCCACACCAGCGTGCGGCAGTTCTTGAGCACGTCGCCCAGCGTTTCCGCCGCGTTCGGACCGGCATCGAGGATCATCTCGTCGGCCGCGACTTCATGGACGTTGCAGATGCGCAGCGACGGCGGGTTGGCCGCGAATTCCTTCGACACGACCACGTCGTACGGCAGGTGGACGGTGCAGCCCGAGGCGTCCGCCGTGGCGAGGATTTCGTTCGCGGTATCGGTCAGGTCATGCTCGCAAAGCGACTTGCCCACGTCCACGCCCTTGGCGGCGAGGAAGGTGTTCGCCATGCCGCCACCGATGATGAGGTGATCGACTTGGCGGACGAGGTGCTTGAGCACGTCGAGCTTGGACGAAACCTTGGCCCCGCCGACGACCGCCGCGACCGGCTTCTCGGGCGTGCCGAGCGCCTTTTCAAGCGCTTCCAGTTCAGCCTGCATCGAGCGACCGGCGTAAGCGGGCAGCACCTTGGCGAGACCTTCGGTGGTGGCATGCGCGCGGTGCGCGGCGGAGAAGGCGTCGTTCACGTAGAAGTCCGCATTCGCGGCGATCGCGGCGGCGAGTTCGGGGTCGTTCTTTTCCTCGCCCTTCCAGAAGCGGGTGTTCTCGAGGATGGCGATGTCGCCGGCGCGCAGGATGCCGACGGCCTGCTTCACGATGTCGCCCGCGATCTCGGGCACGAACATCACTTCCTTGCCCAGCGTCTTCTCGACCGCGCCGACCACCATCGAGAGCGACTGGCTCGGCACGCGCTCGCCCTTGGGGCGACCGAAGTGGGCGAGGAGGAGGACCTTGGCGCCCTTCTCGGCGAGTTCCAGAACCGTCGGGGCGGCGGCGCGGATGCGGGTGTCGTCGGTAACGGCGCCGTCCTGCATCGGCAGGTTGAGGTCCACGCGCACCAGCGCGACCTTGCCGGTCACATCACCAAGGTCATCAAGGGTCTTGAATGCCGTCATCTCTCGATCCTTATCTCGTCGCCCAGGGCGATATCGCCGTCGTCAAGCACCGTGCCCAGCACACCGCCCCGCCAGTCCGGCAGGAGCGCGCCCTTGAGGCCCTGTGCCACTTCCTCCATGCGGCTGCACGGATCGCATTCCATCGTGACTGCTATGCGCAGGGTATTGCCGATCGCCAGGACATAGCCGGTTTCTCTCGGGAAACGCAGTCCTTCGACCAGCAGGTTCGCCCGCCGCGCATGCCATGGCGGCTCTTCGAAACCGAACAGGCCGCCGCAGATTTCAAGTTCGCCCAGCGCCGCCCGCCAGCTTTCGATCTCCATCAGGGAGACCTGCCGGTGCGGCCGCTTGCCCGGACGCACCGCGCCGCGAAAGTCCCCATGGACTCCCGCGGCGGCAGTTACGGCGACGGACCGCAGTTCCTCCATCGGCGCGCGAGGGCGTTGCCTTCGCGCGATACCGATAAGGCGGCCCGTCCGCATCAAGGTCTCAGAGCAGGCCGCCCATCACGCCGGCCGTGTCGACCATGCGGTTGGAGAAGCCCCACTCGTTGTCGTACCACGAAAGAACGCGCACCAGCTTGCCTTCGAGAACCGAGGTTTCGAGGCTGTCGATGGTGGACGAGTGCGAATCGTGGTTGAAGTCGATCGAGACCAGCGGCTCCTCGGTGTAGCCGAGCACGCCCTTGAGTTCGCCTTCCGCAGCGGCCTTGAGCAGCGCGTTGACTTCCTCGGTGGTGGTGTCGCGGCTCGGCACGAAGGTCAGGTCGACGACCGAGACGTTCGGGGTCGGCACGCGGATCGACGAACCGTCGAGCTTGCCCTTGAGGTCCGGGAGCACGAGGCCGACGGCAACGGCGGCGCCGGTGCTGGTCGGGATCATGTTCATCGCGGCGGCACGGGCGCGGCGCGGGTCGGAGTGGATCTGGTCGAGGATCTTCTGGTCGTTGGTGTACGAGTGGATCGTGGTCATCAGACCGCGCTCGATACCGATCTTCTCGTGCAGGACCTTGGCGAAGGGCGCCAGGCAGTTGGTGGTGCACGAAGCGTTCGACACGACGGTGTGCTCGGCGGTGAGCGCGTCATGGTTCACGCCGTAGACGACGGTGAGGTCGACGTTCTTGGCAGGCGCCGAGATCAGCACGCGCTTGGCGCCGGCTTCGATGTGCTTCGAGGCCGAGGCCTTGTCGGTGAAGAAGCCGGTGCATTCCAGCGCGATGTCGACGCCGTTGGCGGCATGCGGCAGGTTCGCGGGATCGCGCTCGGCGGTCACCTTGATGCGCTTGCCGTTGATGATGAGGTCGTCGCCGTCGACTTCGACGGTGCCCGCAAATGCGCCGTGGACGCTGTCGCGCTTGAAGAGGAGGGCATTGGCCTTGGCGCTGGCGAGGTCGTTGATCGACACCAGCTCGAGGTCATGGTCGGTACGCTCGAGAATGGCGCGGGCGACATTGCGCCCGATACGTCCGAAACCGTTGATCGCAACCTTGGTCGCCATAATCCTAATCTCCTCTTAGGTGGTATTCTTAGCTGCTGAGCTTTTCCAGAACCTGCGGCACGATCGCATCGACGGTGAAGCCGAAGCGCTCGAACAGGACCTTGGCCGGGGCCGAGGCGCCGAAGCGGTCGAGGCCGATGTTGAGGCCGCCATTGCGGCTGAATGCGGTGAAGCGCTCCCAGCCGTGTGTCACGCCCGCCTCGATCGAGACGCGCAGGATCGACGGGTCGTTCGGCAAGACTTCGTGCTTGTACGCCGCGTCCTGCGCCTCGAACAGTTCCATGCACGGCATCGAGACGACGTCTGCGCCGATGCCCTGGGCCTGCAGTGCGCCCTGCACCTTCACGGCCAGTTCGACTTCCGAACCGGTGGCGATCAGGATCACCTTGCGGTCACCCTCGGCGCGGCGCAGCGTGTAGGCGCCGCGGGCAGAGAGCATTTCGCCCGAAGTGCGCAGCTGCGGCAGGTTCTGGCGGGTCAGCGCGAGGACCGAAGGCGTCTCGGCGCTTTCCAGTGCGATCTGCCAGCACTCGGCGGTCTCGATCACGTCGGCCGGGCGGAACACGTAGAGGTTCGGGATCAGGCGGAGCGACATGACCGTCTCTACCGGCTGGTGAGTCGGGCCATCTTCGCCAAGGCCGATCGAATCGTGCGTCAGCACGTAGATCACGCGGGTCTGCTGCAGCGCCGACATGCGGATCGCGTTGCGCGCATAGTCCGAGAAGATCAGGAAGGTGCCGCCGTAGGGGATCACGCCGCCATGCAGCGCCATGCCGTTCATCGCCGCCGACATGCCGAATTCACGGATGCCGTAGTAAACGTAGCGGCCGGCGTAGTCCTTGGCCGAGAACGCCGACTGGCACTTCGCCTTGGTGTTGTTCGAACCGGTGAGGTCGGCGGAGCCCCCGACCATCTCGGGCACCAGCGGCGCGAGGACGTTGAGCACGTTCTCCGACGCCTTGCGGGTCGCGACGGTGGTTTCGCTCTCCAGCCAGCCTGCGAAAGTCTTCGCGGCTTCCTCGCCCGAGGGCAGTTCGCCGTTCATGCGGCGGGTCAGCTCGGCGCCCTTGTCCGAAGCGGCAAGGCGGGCGTCCCACTCGGCGCGCAGCTTCGCGCCCTTTTCGCCCAGCGACCGCCAGTCGGCGAGGATCTCGGCCGGGATCTCGAACGGAGCGTGGGCCCAGCCGATGTTCTCGCGGGTTGCGGCGATCTCGGCATCGCCCAGCGGCGAGCCGTGGACGTCGTGGCCGCCCTGCTTGTTGGGCGAACCCTTGCCGATCAGGGTGCGACAGGCGACCAGCGTGGGCTTGTCCGAAGCGGCAGCCTGGCCCAGCGCGCGCTCGATATCGGCGAAGTCGTGGCCGTCGCACTCGAACACGTCCCAGCCCGAAGCGCGGTAGCGTGCCGGAATGTCTTCCGAGGTCGAGAGCGAGGCGTCACCGTCGATGGTGATCTTGTTGTCGTCCCACAGCACCTTGAGACGGCCCAGCTTGAGCGTGCCGGCAAGGCCGATCGCCTCGTGGTTGACGCCTTCCATGAGGCAGCCGTCACCGGCAATGACCCAGGTGTTGTGATCGACGAGGTCGTCGCCGAACGTCGCGGCGAGGTGGCGCTCGGCCATCGCCATGCCCACGGCCATCGCAACGCCCTGGCCCAGCGGCCCGGTGGTGCATTCGATGCCTTCGATCAGAAAGTTCTCGGGGTGACCGGCGCAGACCGAACCGAGCTGGCGGAAGTTCTTGATGTCCTCCAGCGTCGGGCTGGCGTAGCCGGTCAGGTGCAGCAGCGAGTAGACCAGCATCGAGCCATGGCCCGCCGACAGCACGAAGCGGTCGCGGTCGGCCCACTTGGGCGCCGAGGGGTCGAACTTGAGGAACTTGGCGAAAAGCACCGTGGCGACGTCGGCCATGCCCATCGGCATGCCGGGGTGGCCGCTGTTCGCCGCCTGAACCGCATCCATCGAAAGCGCCCGGATGGCGTTGGCCATCGGCGCAAGACGGTCGGAAGCGAGGGTCATGGGATTACTCCGGGTACGCGCAAAAATGCGGGACGATTCGAATTTCGCGACCCCCTTTAGGCAGAGGTCGCCTCCCGTCAAGTTCACCGCCCGATTTCACCCTCTTCACGCGCAGATCGGATATTGTCCTGCAGCCCATCGTATCTTCCGCACTATTCAAGCGCAGACAAGTGACAAGATTGTGAACAACCCGCGCCAACTGCTTGCCCGGCCGCCACAACCGGCGCAGCGCTTGGCCATGGAAAACCCGCTCAAGGGCCGGGCGATCGGCGCGGCCACCGAGGAAAGCGCATCCACGCGCTCCATGTCCCTGCTTGCGCTCGACCGCATCGAGGCCGCATTAACGCGGATAGAGAACGCGGCCCCCACATGCATTGCCAAGGGCGCGGACTTGCGCCGTCGCCATGAGGACCTCAAGGCGAGCATCAGCCAGTCGCTGTCGGGGCTCGACGCACTTCTCGCCCAGCGCGTACAGGCGGAGGACGCCTGATGGGCAACGTGACGCTCGGGATCGGCGGGCGCGAATTCATGCTCGCCTGCGCGGACGGAGAGGAAGCGCATATCCTGCGCCTCGCCCGGCTGATCGATTCGAAGGCCACGGCATCGGGCGCGGTCGGGCAGACCGAGACGCGGATGCTCCTCTTCGCCGCACTGATGATGGCGGACGAATTGCACGAACTGCGCTCTCGTCCCGAACCGCAGGCGGTCCTGCCGATCGAAGTCCCGGCAATCCCCGCGCAATTCGCGGAAAGATTGGCGCGCATCGCCTCTCGCGTCGAAAATCTTGCCGACCTCCTTGAGACTGAAGCCGCAAGCGCCTAGATAGAGAGCGACGGGATCTGCCCGGCACGTGCCGTTCGAACATCCCTGAGGCTATAAGCAATCCATTGGGGGCTGTCCCTGCCCGGATCCTGGTCCGGAACACATGGTCCCCACCTGACGTCGAGGCGTCAGAGGATTTCTAGGAAACGACCCATGGTGGACCCGTCACCCCCCATACATTCTCAGGCCCTTCTTCTCGCGGATGAGAAGGCTGCCTTGCGCAAGCGCTTCCGGCAGGCGCGGGCCGAGCATGTCGAGGCCCTGCCGCAGGGGCTGCGCGCGCTGATTCTCAACCGGCCGCCTGCGCCGATCCTCGCGCTCATCCCTGAAGATGCGACCATCGGGCTCTATCATCCGGCAGGTTCCGAAGCGCCGTCGCTGGGCTGGGCGCGCTGGCTGTCGGAGAACGGCCGCCGGATCGCCCTGCCCTTTTTCCCGGCGCGTGAAGCCGCCATGGAGTTTCGCGTCTGGGACAACCCGTGGGACGACCAAAGCCTCGAAACGGGACCGTGGCGGGCCCTCCAGCCGCCGGCCGAGAGCGAAAACGCAGTGCCGAATGTCGTGATCGTGCCGCTGGTGGCGTTCACTGCCGAAGGGCATCGCCTCGGCCAGGGCGGCGGGCATTACGACCGCTGGCTGGCGGCCCATCCGCAGGCCACTGCGATCGGGCTTGCATGGGACTGCCAGTTGGCCGAGGAACTGCCCGTCGAAGCCCACGACCGGCCGCTCGCCGCCGTGGTCACGCCGACGCGGATATATAGCATATAAAGAGGACCTGACATGCGCGAAACACCGACCTGGCGAATCCCCTTCGGGGTGCTCCTGCTGGTCGTCGCGCTGGGGCTCTATGCCATGCTCATCGCCAGCTACGTGCCCGCGCTGATCGGTGAGTGGAATGCCCTCGCCCAGACGCCGGTGTACATTGTGTTGGGCGTAGTGTGGCTGCTGCCGCTCAAGCGTTTCCTGATCTGGATGGAAACCGGGCGCTGGAGCGCTCCGGTTACGACCAAAGCCAACTGATCCCGCCGCCGTCATTGCGAGCGTAGCGAAGCAATCCAGAGCCGCGCAAACCGCCCTGGATTGCTTCGCTACGCTCGCAATGACGAAGGGTGGGAACGGCCGGAATATATCCAGAAACGAAAAAGGCCGAGCGTGAGCCCGGCCTCTTCATTCGATCGCTGCTGGAACCACTTCATAAGAAGTGGCGCGAGTGACGGGGCTCGAACCCGCGACCTCCGGCGTGACAGGCCGGCACTCTAACCAACTGAGCTACACCCGCGCAGCAATGTATGTGAGGTTTTTAGACTACCTCAAGTCACTGGATTACCAGCATTTTTCCCAAGTGGCGCGAGTGACGGGGCTCGAACCCGCGACCTCCGGCGTGACAGGCCGGCACTCTAACCAACTGAGCTACACCCGCGTTCTTGCGGTTGCGTCCGCTTGGGAGCGCCGCCACTAGGCCAGCCTCGCAGGGCTGTCAACGGCTTTGCGGAAGGCTTTTTCATTTTTTCGGCGACAGTGGAAATTAACCTTATTTTCGCGAGTGGCGACGCAGTCTTGCACCGGGGCCGCGCTGGGCGGCCGGGGGAGAATCGCCCGTGATTACAGCCAAGCGCATCCTCTGCACGCTATCCCTGACGGCCGCCGCCTTCACCGGCAGCACTCTTTCCGCCGAGGCCCGCAGCACCAGCGCAGTCGCCACCGACAGCGCCGTCTTCGTGGAACGTGTCGATGCGCTCAACGGGCGCAGGCTGGAACCTGCCAGCATGCTCACACGCGGGGACCGGGTCGTGACCGTAGTGACGTGGCGGCGCATGCGCGGCACCGGCGGCTTCGTCCTGACCAACCCCCTGCCCGCCCGTCTCGCCTACCAGCGCAGCGCCAGCGACATGCAGGAAGTGTCGGTCGATGGCGGCCGCTCGTGGGGCCGTCTGGAGGCGATGCGCGTCGACGGACGCCAGGCGACGCCCGAGGACGTCACGCATGTGCGCTGGCGCATCCCCGCCAGCTACGCGGCGCTCGGTCAGGGACGCATCGCTTATGCGGGCGTGGTGCGGTAAAGGCGACGATCGAACCGTCGTCCCGGACTTGATCCGGGACCGCTGGCGGCCTTTAGGCGAGAGCCCGGATGAGCGCAGCAAGGTGGGCTGTTCACGGCCAGCGGTCCCGGATCAAGTCCGGGACGACGTCAGCACTTTTCGTATTTCCAGTTCCGCTTCTTACCCTCGGCGATCCACTCAACCGCCTGAGCCATGCGCTTCTCGCGCGTCGCGGCGGTCTTCGCCTCGGTGATCCATTCGAGATAGTCGCGCCGCGCCGCAGGCGAGAACGCATCGTAATGCGTCCTTGCCGCAGGAACCCCGTCCAGCGCCGCCGCGAAGTCATCCGGCATGGCGATTTCGGGCTTGGGCTTGCGGGCCTGATTTACCGCCGTGCCTTTAGCTTGCACCCGCCCACGCGCAGCCTGCAGCTTCCGTACAAGCTCGGCTTCGTCCGGCAGGTCGGCAATCGCGGTGATGCGCCCGAGTTGGCCCATCGCATCGCCCTGCCGACCATCCCCGTGAATGACGAAAGTACAGTGCGCCTTGAACGCCGCCATGCCGGCAACGTTCTTTGCGTTCACGAGGAAGTGCGGCATCCCCCACTTGATCGCCTCTTCGGCATCGTGGAGCGCGCGGTGAGCCAGTTCACGCAGATGTTCGAGGATCGGGCGGGCGAAATCCGCAGCTTTGGCGATATACTCGTCTACGCGCGGATCCCTGCCCATCTGCCCTCTCCTACCCTGCGAGGATCAGCGCCGGGGCCTCGATCAGTTTCCTGAGGTCCTGCGCGAAGCTCGCCGCATCCCAGCCATCTACCACACGGTGATCGCAGCTCATCGAGATATTCATGAGCTTGCGCTTCTCGATGCGCTCGATGCCGTCGGCGCCCTTCACGAACATCGGACGCTCGACGATGCGGTTGGGGCCGATGATGGCGACTTCGGGGCGGTTGATGACAGGCGTGGTCGCCACCCCGCCCATCGGACCAAGCGACGTCAGGGTGATCGTCGAGCCCGAAAGCTCCGACGACTTCGCCGAGCCATCGCGCGCCGCGTTGGCAAGGCGGGTGATCTCCGCCGCCAGCTGCCACAGATTGTGGTCCTGCGCATCGCGGATCACCGGGACCATCAGGCCGCCGGGCGTCTGCGCCGCCATGCCCAGATGCACCGAGCCGTAGCGCGTCACCACACCCGCCTCGTCGTCGTAGTGCGCATTGAGCATCGGGTACGTGGGCAGCAGCTTGCAGATCGCCGTGATCAGGAACGGCAGCATCGTCAGCTTTGGCCTGTCCCCGCGCCCGGCATTGAGCTGCGCGCGCGTCTCCTCCAGCGCGGTGACATCGTACTCCTCGACATAGGCGAAGTGCGGGATGTTGCGCTTGGAGGCGGCCATGTTCTCCGCGATGCGGCGGCGCAGGCCGATGACGCGGACCTGCTCGTCCTTGCCCTTCACGCCTGCGGGCTGGAAGCCGCCGCTGGCGTTGTAGGAGAGGAAGGCGTCGAGGTCGCTATGGCGCACGCGGCCATCTTCGGCGGGGCGCACTTCGCCAAGGTCGATGCCGAGATCACGGGCACGCTGGCGCACGGCGGGGCTGGCGAGAACCTTGGCGTGAGGGGCGGGCTTTGCGGCGGGCGTGGGCGCGCGGGCTTCGACAGGCTCAGCCTGAGCGGGGGTAGGGTTCGGAAGCGGTTCTGCAACCACCTCCGCTCGTGCTGAGCTTGTCGAAGCACCGGCCACTGCCCGCTCGACATCGCCCGCATCCGGCGTCTCGACCTCGATCCGCTCCTCGACCACCTCGGCTTTCGGAGCAGGCGCGCTCTGTTTACGATCGCCCTCCTCGTTCCCCGCGCCTTCGATCTCGATCACCACCAGCGGCGAGCCGATGGCGATCACGTCGCCCGCCTCGCCCGCCACTTCGACGACCTTGCCCGAAACCGGGCTTTCCATCTCGACGGTGGCCTTGTCGGTCATCATGTCGGCAAGGCGGCCGTCTTCCTCGACGGTGTCGCCGACCTTGACGTGCCAGGCGACGATCTCGGCCTCGGCGATGCCTTCCCCGATGTCGGGCAGGCGGAAAATATAGCGTCCCATCCCAGTTATTCCTTCATGAGCCGATCGACCGCCTCGCCGATGCGGACGGGACCGGGGAAATAGGCCCACTCGAGGCTGTGCGGATACGGCGTGTCGAAGCCGGTCACGCGCTCGACGGGGGCTTCGAGGTGATAGAAGCAGCGCTCCTGCACCAGCGTCACCAGTTCGGCGCCGAAGCCGGAGGTGCGGGTCGCCTCGTGTATCACCAGGCATTTCCCGGTCTTCTCCACCGACTTTTCCAGAGTCGCCATGTCGAGCGGGACGAGCGTGCGCAAGTCGATGATCTCGGCATCGATGCCCTTCTCGGCCAGCACCGCCTCGGCGACGTGAACCATGGTGCCGTAGGACAACACCGTCAGCGCTGCCCCTTCGCGCACGATGCGCGCTTTGCCGAGCGGGATCTTGTAGTAGCCCTCCGGCACCAGACTGCCGGGATGGCCCTTCCACGTCCGCGATGGCTTGTCGTAATAGCCGTCGAACGGGCCGTTGTAGATGCGCTTGGGCTCGAAGAAGATGACCGGGTCATTGTCCTCGATCGCCGCGATCAGCAGGCCCTTGGCATCGTGCGGGGTCGCCGGGATCACCGTCTTGAGGCCCGCGACGTGCGTGAACATCGCCTCCGGGCTCTGGCTGTGCGTCTGGCCACCGAAAATACCACCACCGAAGGGCGAGCGGATGGTGATCGGCGAAGTGAACTCGCCCGCCGAACGATAGCGCATGCGCGCCGCCTCGGAGACCAACTGATCGAGGCCGGGATAGATGTAGTCCGCGAACTGGATTTCCGGCACCGGGCGCAGGCCGTAAGCTGCCATGCCGACCGCCGCGCCGACGATCCCGCATTCGTTGATCGGCGAATCGAACACGCGGTTGCGGCCGTACCTCTTCTGCAGACCGGCGGTAGCGCGGAACACGCCGCCGAAATAGCCGACGTCCTCGCCCAGAATGACGATGTCGGGATCGCGGGCCATCATGATGTCGAGCGCGTCGTTGATCGCCTCGATCATGTTCATCGAGCGGGTCGGCGCGTCGTGGAGGCTCAACGCATTCTCTTCGGTCATGCGCCTTCTCCCTTCCATTCGGGCCATTTGATCTCACGCTCGCGGATGGCCTGCGCGGCCTGCTCCTCGAGGTGCCAGGGCAGTTCCTCGAAGACGTCCTCGAACATGGTGTGGAACGGATGGTGCAGCCCGTGGCCGAGGACGCCGTTCTTCTCGGCCTCCTTGGTCGCCACCTTCACCTGCTCGACCAGTTCGCGATCCATCGCCTCCTGCTGCGCCTCCGACCACTCGCCAAGGGCGATGAGGTGCTTCTTGAGGCGCATGATCGGATCGCCGAGCGGCCATTCCTCGCGCTCCTGCGCGGAGCGATAGGCGCTGGGATCGTCGGAGGTGGAGTGCCCCTCGGCGCGGTACGTGAAGTGCTCGATCAGGGTCGGCCCCTGATTGGCGCGGGCACGGTCAGCGGCCCAGCGCGAGGCGGCATAGACCGCCAGCGCATCGTTGCCGTCCACCCGCAGCCCGGCAATGCCGTAGCCGGCCGCGCGCGCCGCGAAAGTCGTGCGCTCGGCCCCGGCAAACCCCGAGAAGCTGGAGATCGCCCACTGGTTGTTGACGACGTTCAACACCACCGGCGCGTTGTAGACCGCCGCGAACGTCATCGCCGCGTGGAAGTCGCCCTCGGCGCTCGATCCCTCGCCGACGAAGGCGGTGGCGATGCGGGTATCGCCCTTGATCGCGCTGGCCATCGCCCAGCCCACCGCCTGCGGGTACTGCGTGGCGAGGTTGCCCGAGATGGAGAAGAACCCGTAATCCTTGGCCGAGTACATGACCGGCAACTGGCGGCCCTTCAGCTTGTCCGCGCGGTTGGAGTAGATCTGGTTGACCATCTCCACCAGCGGATACCCGCGCGAGATCAGGATGCCCTGCTGGCGATAGGTCGGGAACACCATGTCGTCATGCGCGAGCGCATGGGCATGGGCGACCGAGATCGCCTCCTCGCCGGTGCACTTCATGTAGAAGCTGGTCTTGCCCTGCCGCTGCCCGCGATACATGCGGTCGTCGAAGGCGCGGGTCAGTGCCATCGTGCGCAGCATCCGCCGCAGCGTCTCGGCATCGAGGCCCGGGTTCCAGGGGCCGACCGCGCGATCCTCTTCATCGAGGACGCGAATCATGTCGGTGGTCATCGGCCAGGTTTCGCTGGCCGGGCAATTCTCGTCCGGGCGCCCCAGTTGTCCTGCAGGCGGCACCGGGAGGTGCGAATAGTCGACGACGTCGCCGGGCCGGTAGCGTGGCTCGGGTACGTAGAGTTCCAGCGGCGGGAGATTCCCGCGCACCCTTCCCGTATCTGGTGCCGTTTTTTCGGCCATTTCAATGCTCTCCCGCCAAGGTCGGGCCGTCGGAACCCGCCGCGCAACAGGCGAAGCAAAATTCCACGGTTAAGTCATATTATTTCAAACCTTGGTAATGTCAATTACACCGCAACCGGCGCGGCGATATGCGCCTGCGGGGCATATCCGGCGACTTCGAAGTCCTCGATCCGGTAGTCGAAGATCGAATCGGGACGCCGGAGAATCGCCATCGTCGCCTCGCCTTCCGGCTCGCGCGAGAGCTGTTCTTCGACCAGCGCCGCATGGTTGAGGTACAAGTGGACATCACCACCGGTCCAAACGGCCTCACCCGGTTCAAGGTTGCATTGCTGCGCCATCATCCGCGTCAGCAGTGCCAGCGACCACATGTTGAAGGCGAAGCCGAGGCCGAGGTCGCAGCTGCGCTGATAGAGCAGGCACGAGAGCCGCCCGTCCGCGACATGGAACTGATAGGTCTTGTGGCAAGGCGGCAGCGCCATCGAATCGAGTTCGGCGACGTTCCATCCCTCGATGATATGGCGGCGGCTGCCAGGGTTGCCCCGCAGGCTCTCGACCACCTGCGCCACCTGGTTGATGCCGGGACCGCGCCGGAACAGACCCTCGCCGACCGGCTCGTACGTGTCCCAGTCCACCCACTGCTTGCCATAGACCGGACCGAGATCGCCCCAGGCCTCGGCAAACACCTCGTCCGCCACGATTCGCGCGGAGAAGTCCTTGCGGCTGATCTCCTCGCCCGTTTCGCGGCGGTAGCGGTCGAGCGGCCAGTCGGTCCAGATTTCCACCCCCTGCGCGCAGAGCGGACGGATATTGGTGTTGCCCGTCAGGAACCACAGCATCTCGCGCGTGGCGGTCTTCCAGTAGACGCGCTTGGTGGTGAGCAGCGGCATCGCCCCGCCCGAAAGGTCGAACCGGATCGTCGCACCGAAAACCGAGCGCGTGCCCACTCCCGTGCGATCGAGCCGCTCGTCGCCCTGCTCCCAAATGCGGCGCATGAGGTCGAGGTATTGCCATTCCCAGTGCGGGGTTGCGGTGGCGGCGGTGCGGAGCGCGGTCGTGGTCATGGCATCAGACTATCCGCCCGCGCGCGCCGACGAAAGCACCCGCGCGCGATGCTCCCCAGCGCAATCAGCCACCATTTTCACAAGGTTGAAGTTTTTGCCGAAAAGCCCCTTGCCACCCCCGGAAGTGCCCTATATAGGCGCCCTCCTGCCCGGGGCGGTCTTCGGATTGCCCCTCCGGTCGGGGAATAGCTCAGCCTGGTAGAGCACTGTCTTCGGGAGGCAGGGGCCGGAGGTTCGAATCCTCTTTCCCCGACCACTTTATACGAGAACGGCGTGTCGCAAGACGCGCCGTTCGTCGTTTCAGGCCTTTTTTTGTTCAGCGCGAAAAGTATCGGGATCGCATTTCCGCTACCCGCGCCCGGGCTTCGGCGACAGCGCGCTCCTCGATCGCCATAAGCAGGTGTTCGATCGAGCCTTCCAGATGCATCCGCACCGCCGCCCGCGCCCGCACCGGGTCGCGCGCCTCGAGTGCGGCGGCAATCTCCACATGCTGCTCGAGGCTGTAGCGATAGTTGCGGGCGCGCGCCTCCTCCAGCATGCGTCGGCACTCGGGCGAGCGCGAGCGCATTTCCCACAAGTCGCGCACGCCGCGCTCGACCGCGACGTTGTGGGTTGCACGGGCCACGGTCATGTGAAAGTCCGTCAATGCCGCCTGCCAGTCCTCGAAGGAGCCATCGTGACGGCCCATCTCGACGATTGCGCGTCGAAGCACGGCAATGTCCTCGTCGGTAATGTTGGCCGCGGCGAGCGAAGCCGCCTCGCCCTCGAAGATGAGGCGCGCCTGCGCCAGTTCCATCGGCGTGACGTCGGCTGCAGGTGAGGATGGCGCTTCATCCGGCTGCCGCAGCACATAGGCGCCCGAGCCGATTCGCACTTCGACCACGCCCATGACTTCAAGCGCCAGCAAGGCCTCGCGCACGACCGGGCGACTGACACCCATGGTGACGGCCAGCTCACGTTCGGCGGGCATTCGCGCACCGACTGGATAGCGGCCTTCGCGTACCTCTTGCATCAGCCGCGCCGCGACCTTGCGATAGAGACGAGGTGGCTGCATCTCCACGTGTTCGACGTCTGCCTGTTGTCCCTTCAATTGCCCCTCCCCCGGTTTGACCGATTTTTCGGCTTTTCAGGGCTGGTCTTACCAGTCCAGTGACGCGGCGAACAGTCTGAGTTCCTGCAAGGTCAACCGCGTTTGCTGACGCAAATTCAGCCCGAGCGCAGCAGTTGCACGCCCCAGTCACGCTCGAACAGATAGAGCAGCAGCCGCGCCGCCTCGCCGCGCGGACCGGCAAGGCCGCCGTCGCGCTCGATCAGCAGCCGCGCGTCGTCGTGGGCGAGCGGCAGCAGCTTGGTGATCTGTTCGAGGCTGGCGATGCGGAACGGCGTGTCGCCAGACTGGCGCGTGCCGAGCAGTTCGCCGCCGCCGCGCAGTTGCAGATCCTCCTCGGCAAGCCGGAAGCCGTCCTGCGTCTCGCGCATCAGGGCGAGGCGCTGGCGGCCGGTTTCGGACAACTGGTTGCCGCGCAGCAGCAGGCAGGTGGACTTTCCCGAACCGCGCCCGACGCGCCCGCGCAGTTGGTGCAGCTGGGCAAGGCCGAAGCGCTCGGCCTGCTCGATCACCATCAGCGTGGAATTGGGCACGTCGACTCCGACCTCGATCACCGTGGTCGCGACCAGCAGCTTGGCCTCGCCCCGGGCGAAGCGCTCCATCGCCGCGTCCTTGACCTCGGGCCGCAGCTGGCCGTGGACCAGTGCCACGGTATCGCCGAAGCGCTCCTTGAGCGCTGCATAACGCGCCTCGGCGGCGGCAAGGTCGTCGGTCTCGCTCTCGTTGACCATCGGGCAGACCCAGTAGGCCTGCTGACCTGATTCGATGTGGCGCGTCAGGGCGCCGACGACGTCGTCCATGCGCTCCACCGCGACGACGCGGGTGTCGATCGCCTGACGGCCCGGCGGCAGTTCGTCGAGTTTGGAGACTTCCATCTCGCCGTACTGCGCCAGAGTCAGCGTGCGCGGGATCGGGGTCGCGGTCATCGCCAGGGTATGCGGCGCGCGGCGGCCCTTGCGCGCCAGCATCAGCCGCTGGCCGACGCCGAAGCGGTGCTGCTCGTCGATCACCACCAGCGCGAGGTTCTTGTACGCGACGCTGTCCTGGAAGATCGCGTGCGTGCCGACGACGATCTGGATCGCGCCGCCCAAAAGGCCCATCAAGATCGCCTCGCGGGCCTTGCCCTTGTCTCGCCCCGTCAGCAGCGCGATCTCGACGCCTGTGCCCTGCAGCATACGCGACAGCGTCTCGTAATGCTGGCGAGCGAGGATTTCGGTCGGCGCCAGTAGCGCGGCCTGCGCGCCTGCCTCCACCGCGATCAGCATCGAGGACAGCGCCACCACGGTCTTGCCCGATCCCACGTCGCCCTGCAGCAGCCGCAGCATCGGCGAAGGCTGCGCCAGATCGCCCTCGATCTCGCCGATCGAGCGGGCCTGTGCCCCGGTCAGCGCGAACGGCAACTTCAGCTTAGCCCGCAGCGAGCCATCGCCGACCAGCGGCGTGCCGCGCTGCGAGCGGTTGCTTTCGCGCACCAGCATCAGCGCCAGCGCGTTGGCGAAGAGTTCGTCGTAAGCCAGCCGGTCGCGCGCGGGGCCGTTGACGCCGCGATGCGCCTCGGTCAGCGCCTCGCGCCAGAGCGGCCAGCCGGTCTTGGCGGTGAGGCTGGGCTCGATCCATTCGGGAAGCTCGGGGAGCGCCTTCAGCGCCTGCGCCACCAGCGAGGCGGCGCGGCCCTGCGTCAGACCTTCGGACAGAGGATAGACCGCCTCGCACAATTGCCTGATCGGCGCGGACGAATCCTCCGACACATGCTCGGGATGCACGATCTGCAGCATCTGGCCGTACTGGTCGATCCGCCCGGCCACCCAGCGCGTCTCGCCGATGGGCAGCTGCTTCTTGCCCGTATAGGACGCGCGGCCGAAGTATGTGACGGTGCAAATGTTGCCCGCCGCGTCCTCGGCGATCACCCGGAACGGGCCGCGCCCGCTGGGCGAGCGGTATTCACGCACGGTGAGCGCGACGATGACGTTCTCGCCCACGCCCGCCTCGTCGAGGTTGGTGATCGCGCGCCGTTCCACGAAGCGGTCGGGCAAGTGATACGCAAGATCCCTGATCCGGGTAAGCCCCAGCTTTTCCAGCGGCTTGCGCAGCTTGGGACCGACGCCTTCGAGCGCCTCGACTTCGACGAACAGGGAATTGAGAGCTTCAGGCCGCATGACGAGCGCCTCTTAAGGCTTGCTTGGAAAATGCGCAAAAGCGCATTTTCACCGCGGCACCGGCCCACGCCCCCACCCGACCTCCCACGGAAGTATACTTAATGGGAGGTCGGGTGGGGGCGTGGGCCGGTGCCGCAAAATCCGCAATTCGCGGATTTTCATAAATCTCGACGCGAGTGGGGACCGTTTCGCCAGAGCGGGCGGAACCTTGTCCGTCATCGTGCGGTTGGCTCCCCTGTAACAATGAAGGAGAAGCCCATGCTCTTGCCGAACGGAACCGTGTTCGCGATCGTCGACGGAGAGAACTTCGAACTCTATCGCAACACGGGGGCGGAAGCCGAACCCCGACTGGCGGCGATGGACGTACCCGAACTCGAGGCCACCAACTTCAGCGCTGGCGCCCGCCGTCTCGACGGCCCCACACGTCATCAGGCCCGCACCGGCGACGGCAGCAACGACGCGCTCGATGAAAGCGCCCACGTCGCGGCGGTAACGGGATGGCTGAACAGCCAGGTGCTTTCGCGTGAAATCGACCAGCTGGTGGTCGTTGCCGACCCGCGCTCGCTGGGCGAGATGCGCAGGCATTATCACAAGCAGCTCAAGGACGTGCTGGTGGCCGAAGTGCCCAAGAACCTCGCCGGACGTCCCGCGCAGGAGATCACCCGCATCCTGCATGGCTGATCTTTGATCGAGGGGCTTCGACAGGCCGTGCCTGACCCTTCGACAAGCTCAGGGTGAGCGGAGGTGAGTATAAACTTCCCTATTCCGCTCAGGCTGAGCCTGTCGAAGCCCCCTCCGCTTCGCACTACAGGAGTTGCCGAGCCTGACACCGCATTGTAACGGCGCGGGCATGAGCGAACTTTCACCCCGCCTCGCCCGCCTCAAGTTCCGCGCCTGGCATCGCGGCACCCGCGAGGCCGACTACATGATCGGCTGCTTCTTCGACCGCTTCCATGCCGAATGGTCGGACGAGGACATCACCCTGTTCGAGACCATCATCGAAGAGGAAGATGTCGATATCATGGGCTGGGCGCTCGGCACGATGTCCGTGCCCGAGGAATATCGCGGGCCGATGATCGATAGGATGATGAAGCTCGATTACGTCGAGATTCCGAGAGACTGAACGGGCGCGACTAGAGACCGCCCAGCAGGTGCCCGCCATCGACCGGGATCACCACCCCGGTCATGTAGCGCGAGGCATCCGAGCACAGCAGCATGAGCGGCCCGTCGAGATCCTCGAAATTACCGAAGCGCCGCTGCGGAATGCGCTTGGACATCGCCTCGCCCAACTTGCTGGAGAGGAAATCTCGGTTCATGTCCGTGGCGAAATAGCCCGGCGCCAGTGCATTCACGCGGATACCATATCGCGCCAGTTCCAGCGCCATCTGTTTGGTCATCTGCACCACGCCTGCCTTGCTCATCGCATAGACCGCTAGTTGCCCGCCTTGCGCGAGCCCGAGGATCGAGGCGATGTTGACGATTGCCCCTCCTTCTCCCCGATCGCGCATGCGCCTCGCGACTTCGGTGGCGACGAGGAAGGCGCCGCGCAGGTTCGCGCTCATGATGTGGTCGTAGTCCTCCACCGTCGCATCGAGCACCGGCTGGGCGCTGGACACGCCCGCGTTATTGACCAGCACGTCGATGGGGCCAGCCTGAAGGACGGCTTCGCGGATGCTGGCTGGGTCGGTGACGTCGAGGGATACGCAGGTGGCATCGCCGATTTCGGCGGCCAGTTCCTCCAGCGCATCCATGCGCCGGGCCGCGAGCACGACATGCGCACCGGCGGCGCTCAGGACTTGCGCGAAGTGGCGGCCGAGGCCGCTCGAAGCGCCGGTTATCAGTACGCGCTTGCCTTGCATTGCTTTCTCCTCTCGTCGTCCCGGACTTGATCCGGGACCGCTGGCGGTGAACCGCCCACCTCATCGGCGCGCGCAGCAAGCTCCTACCTAAAGACCGCCGGCGGTCCCGGATCAAGTCCGGGACGACGCGGGAAGACGATTGTATTTCCGCGCGGCGCCGCATATCCCGCCAATCACCCCTGTCATGACTGATTTCTCCCGCATCATCACGGCCTCGGCGCCGTTGACCCTCGCCTCGGTCACTCGCGGTTCGCAGCCGCTGGTCATGGCCGACCTTGCCCGCGCCATTGCTCCGAAAGGCCGCGCCGTCTTCGTCGCGGACAACGACCAGGCGATGAGCGCCGTCGCCAGCGCCGCGCAGTTCTTCGCGCCCGAACTGGAGGTCATCGAGTTTCCCGCGTGGGACTGCCTGCCCTACGACCGCGCCAGCCCCGCGCTGTCGGTCAGCGCCCGCCGCCTCGCCGCGCTCCATGCGTTGCAGTTGAAGCGACAGGGGCCGCAGCTTCTTGTGACCACCACCAATGCCCTGCTCCAGCGCGTGCTCACCCCGTTCCGCATCCGCGAATCGGTGCGCTTGCTCAAGCCCGGCATGGAGATCGGCCACGAAAGCCTGATCGGCCTGCTGCGCCGCCAGGGCTACCAGCGCACCGACACCGCGATCGACGCGGGCGAGTTCGCGGTGCGCGGCTCGATCTTCGACATCGTGCCGAGCGGCCTCGAAGGCGGCCTGCGCCTCGACTTCTTCGGGGACGAGCTGGAAACGCTGCGCCTGTTCGACACCGGCACCCAGCGCTCCAGCGGCACCGTACCCGACCACCTGCTGCTGCCCGCCAGCGAAGCTCTGATGGACGAGGACACCGTCAAGCGCTTCCGCACCCGCTACCGCGAGATGTTCGGCACCAACGCCACGGCCGACCCGCTCTACCAGGCGGTCAGCGACGGGCGCCGCCTTGCCGGCATGGAGCACTGGCTACCGCTGTTCGAGGACCGGCTGGTCACCCTGTTCGACCACCTCGGCCCCGATGACCTGATCGTGATGGACACCGCCGCGATCGGCGCCGTGGACGAGCGCGTCACCGACATCGCGGACTACCACAAGGCCCGCCTCGAAACCTCGGGCCAGAAGGCCGGCTCCTACCGCCCGCTGGCGACCGATTCGCTCTATCTCGGCAAGGACGAGCTGGACGAACTGATCGCCGCCCACCCCGTCCACCGCGCCGATCCCTTCGCCCAGCCGGAAAGCGGCAAGGTGATCGACTTCGGCTTCGGCAACGCACGCGATTTCGCCCCCGAGCGCGCGCGAGGAGACAATGCCTACGAGGCCGCCGCCAAGCACCTCCACGCCATCGCCAAGTCGGGCCGCAAGGCGATCCTCGCCGCCTACTCGCCCGGCAGCCGCGCCCGCCTCGTCTCGATCCTCGGCGAAGCGAAAGGCCCGGAGCCGCGCGTCGCGGAGACCTGGCAGGAAGCGCTGGGCCTTGCCGTGCAGGGTCGCTCCGCCGCGCTGGTGCTGCCGCTGGAGACCGGTTTCTCCAACGATTCCGTCGAAGTCATCACCGAGCAGGACATCCTTGGCGACCGCCTCGTCCGCCGGAAGAAAAAGAAGAAGGATTCCGACGCCTTCCTCGCCGAACTCGCGGCGCTGACGCCGGGCGATCTCGTCGTCCACATGGATCATGGCATCGGCCGGTACGAAGGCCTGCAGTCGATCCCAGTCGGCAAGAGCCCGCACGACTGCGTAATGCTGACCTACTCCGGCGGCGACAAGCTCTATATCCCGGTCGAGAACCTCGACGTCCTCTCGCGCTACGGCAGCGAGGCGGAAGGCGCCCTGCTCGACAAGCTGGGCGGCGAGGCTTGGCAGAAGCGCCGCGCCCGCCTGAAGGAGCGCATCCGCGAGATCGCGGGTGAACTGATGAAGACCGCCGCCGAACGCGCACTGCGCGAGGCGCCCGCGCTCGTCGCCGAGGAATCGAGCTTCAACCAGTTCGTCGACCGCTTCCCCTGGCAGGAAACCGAGGACCAGGAAGCAGCGATCGCCGATACGCTGGAAGACCTCTCCAGCGGCCGCCCGATGGATCGCCTCGTCTGCGGCGACGTTGGCTTCGGCAAGACCGAAGTGGCCCTGCGCGCCGCCTTCGTCGCGGCGATGGCGGGCCAGCAAGTCGCCGTCGTCGCGCCCACCACGCTGCTGGCGCGCCAGCACTTCTCCGGCTTCGCGGACCGGTTCGCGGGCTTCCCGCTCAACGTCGGCCGCCTCTCGCGCCTCGTGCCCGAAAAGGAAGCCAAGGCCACCCGCGACGGGCTGGCGGACGGCACCATGGACGTGGTCTGCGGCACGCACGCGATCCTCTCCAAGACGGTCAGCTTCAAGCGCCTCGGCCTCGTCATCGTCGACGAGGAACAGCGCTTCGGCGTGAACCACAAGGAGAAGCTCAAGCAGCTTCGCGCCGACGTGCACGTCCTGACGCTCACCGCCACGCCGATCCCGCGCACGCTGCAGATGGCCATGTCGGGCCTGCGCGAACTCTCCACCATCCAGACCCCACCGGTCGACCGCCTCGCGGTGCGCACGTACGTGATGGAATGGGACGAGATGGTGATGCGCGAGGCCCTGCTGCGCGAACACCACCGCGGCGGCCAGAGCTTCATCGTCGTCCCCCGCATCTCCGACATGCCCGAGATCGAGGACTGGCTGCACAAGAACGTGCCCGAGGTGAAGTACATCTCCGCCCACGGCCAGATGAGCGCGGGCGACGTGGAAGAGCGCATGAGCGCCTTCTACGAGGGCAAGTACGAGGTGCTGCTCTCCACCACGATCGTGGAAAGCGGCATCGACATTCCGCGCGCCAACACGATCATCATCCACCGCGCCGACCGCTTCGGCCTCGCCCAGCTCTACCAGCTGCGCGGCCGCGTGGGCCGATCCAAGCTGCGCGCCTATGCCTATCTGACGACCCCGCCCGACCGCGCCTTGTCCGAAGTGGCCGAAAAGCGCCTCAAGGTGCTGGGCGATCTCGATTCGCTCGGCGCAGGCTTCCAGCTCGCCAGCCACGACCTCGACATTCGCGGCGCGGGCAATCTCCTTGGTGACGAGCAATCCGGCCACATTCGCGAAGTCGGCTTCGAACTCTACCAGTCGATGCTGGAGGACGCGATCCTCGCCGCGCGCGCGGGCGGCGTCGGGCTGGAGAAGGACACCTCGGGCCTGTCCCCGCAGATCACAGTCGAAGCGCCGATCATGATCCCGGAAGAGTACGTACCGGACCTCGCCGTCCGCATGGCGCTCTACCGCCGCCTGAACGATGCGGATTCGCGCGCGGAGATAGAATCGCTCTCCGCCGAGATGATCGACCGCTTCGGCCCCCTGCCCCAACCGACCGCGAACCTCGTGCAGCTGATCCAGATCAAGCGGCAGGCGATCGAGGCGCACATCGCCAAGATCGACGTGGGCCCGCGCGGGACTTTGGTGAGCTTCCACAACGACAGCTTCCCGAACCCGGTTGGGTTGATCGCCTATGCCGAGCGGCTGAACGGCGCGGTAAAGCTGCGGCCGGACAACAAGCTGGTCCTGCAACGGGCGTGGGGCGATCCGAAGAGCCGGCTCAACGGGTTGCTGCAGCTGACCAAGGGCTTGAGTGCAGTGGCGCGGAAGGGGTGATTATGCAGGAGTTTACCACCCCTGCACCCCGTGAAATGTCAAGGTAGCGCGCGCAGCTTCGGCGTTCTGAAATTGCAAAATCGGCATTACGGCCTGTGGCACTTTTTCCACTTCGTCATTGCGAGCGTAGCGAAGCAATCCAGGGCAGTTTCAAGCCGCTCTGGATTGCTTCGCTACGCTCGCAATGACGAGATAAGGCGCCGCAGGCTATGAATCAGCCCGCAATGCGCACCCCACGCCGCTGGACGCGCCACACCGACAGGTATCGGGGGTGCAGGGGGGCTATGCTCCCCTGCTCTTATCCTTCTTCCCTTCAGCCCGGGCCAGCTTCGCAAACATCGCCGCACTCATAGGCTGCGCCCGCAGGAACCCCTGAAAATACGCGCACCCCTCGCGCGCTGCGACCTCACGCTGGCCTTCTTCCTCGATCCCTTCGGCGATCACTTCGAGATCCAGCGCCTTCGCCATCGCCACGATCGCGCGCAGTACCGCCACGTCGCGGCGGTCGGTGGTCACGCCGTCGATCATCGAACGGTCGAGCTTCAGGTAGTGGATCGGCAGCACCTTCAGGTAGCGGAAGTTGCAGAACCCCGCCCCGAAGTCGTCCAACGCGATGCGGATGCCCTGCGCCGAAAATTCCGCCATCGTCTGCGCAACCATCTCGATGTCGGCGATGAGGGCCTGCTCGGTGATCTCCAGCGTCAGCTGCCGCAGCGGGAAGCCGGTCTCGCGGATCAGCTCGAACATCTGCCGGGTATAGCTGGCGAAGGCGAGGTCGGCGGGCGTCACGTTGATCGAGAGCCGCAGCTGGCCCGGCCATGCCCGGGCGGCGAACATCGCCTTGCGGGCGATGTGGCGGGACAATGGCCCGATGTGGTCGGCGCGCTCGGCGATGGCGAACAGCGCGCCGGCGCCGATACGGCCGAGTTCCGGGTGGTTCCAGCGGGCGAGCGCCTCGGCGCCGGTCAGGCGGTCGTCGGCAAGGTTGAACTGGGGCTGGAACAGTACTTCGATCTCGTCGCGGTCGATGGCGACGAGGAGATCGGCCTCCAGCTGCTGCGCCGAGCGGCCGGGCGGGGTCACCTCGCCATCGGCCCAGGCGAGGCGGGTGCCGGCCTGCTCGTAGGCCTCGCCCAGCGCGTGGCCGAGACGGTCGAGCATCGATTCGACGCTCTCGCCGGTCAGCGCGCGGATCAGCGCGACACGGGGGGAAAGGCGCAGCATGCCGGTGCTGACCGGGATCGGCCGCGCGATCATGTCGGCCAGCTGGTCCGCCACAAGCTGCCAGCGCTCGCGGCTGCAGGCCTCGTTAGCGACGAGAAGGAAGCTGCCGCCCCCTGCCCGCGCCAGCAACCAGGGGCCGTCGAGTTCCTGTTCCGCGAAGTGGCCGATGCGCGCGGCGACTTCCTCCAGCGCGCCGTCGCCCGCGGCCTCGCCATAAGCCATGTTGATCGCATCGAGGCGGCGCAGGCTGAGCAGCATGGCGTGGACATGCGCCATGTGCGGCATCAGCGCCGGGTCTTCGCGCCACGCAGCGATGCGATCGTGGACTGCGTCGAGCCCGGGAATGCCGGACAGACGATCCTCGATCCGCTTCGCAGGATTGCGGACCCGATCTTTCATGCCTGCATCGTTCAGTTTAACGCCCATCACGCCGCCATAACCCAAACCCCTTGCAAAACCCTTCAAAATTCGCGAGCCCCGGTCCCGGAATGGGACCTTCGGAAAACATGATGGGGAAAGACGTGAAGCTGGCGCTCATCGTCTCGGACAGCGCCAAGGCCCAGGCCGGGGCCATGCTCCTGCGCGATTCGCATCCATGGGTGTCCTCGCAGGAGGCCGACGTGCTGGTCGTGCTGGGCGGAGACGGCTTCCTGCTGCACGTGCTGCACGAATTGCTGGACCATGATTCGATCAAGCCGGTCTACGGGATGAACCTGGGCACGCTGGGATTCCTGATGAACGGCCCGCTCGAGGATGGCGAGACCATTGCCCGGCGCGTGGCCGAAGCGCATCCGGTCCCCGTGCGCCCTCTGTGCATGGATGCCGTGACGCAGAACGGCAGCAAGTTCAGCTACTATGCCTTCAACGAAGTCTCCCTGCTGCGCGAGACGCGCCAGACCGCGAAGATCGAAGTCCGCATCAACGGCCGGGTTCGCATGGAGGAACTGGCGGGCGATGGCATCCTGCTGGCGACGCCGGTGGGCTCCACCGCATACAACCTCTCGGCCCATGGCCCGATTCTCCCGCTGGGTTCGCGCATGGTGGCGATGACGCCGCTCAACCCGTTCCGGCCCCGCCGCTGGAAGGGCGCGATCCTGCCGGAAAGCGCGAGCGTGGAGCTGCGTATTCTCGAGCCCGGCAAGCGCCCCGTCGCCGCCGTCGCCGACCACAAGGAAGTGCGCGACGTCGCCATCGTGCGGATCAGCGCGACGGCGGAAAAGGAGCTGACCCTGCTGTTCGACCCCGGCTTCACGCTGGAGGAGCGGATCTTCGCCGAGCAGTTCCAGGTCTGAGGGAAGAAATTTCGAAAATAGATCAGATTTTCTGCATCAGGGGGTTGCCAAGGCCGATGAAGCTGTTATTGGCGCACCCCTGCCCGGCGGTGGTAACACTGACAGGCTGCTCCCCGATAGCTCAGCGGTAGAGCATTCGACTGTTAATCGAATGGCCGTAGGTTCGAATCCTACTCGGGGAGCCACACTTTTCCAGCCCCAGAAATCTGATTGTTTTCAATCAGATGGGGTTCGAGAGTGATTTATAATCCGAATTCCGCACATTGCACATTTTTGCAACAGATTGGTATATCAGGGTTTTTTGTTCAAATCCTGCTTGGTGCCTCCTTCATTTCGGCGGACCGGATACCAAAAATCCAGCTCCATGAACTCGTGGGGAAAATGATCGCCTGCAAGGCCATCGCCCTTCATCCAAAGATTTGCAGGATCGCGCCTGGCCTTCAATGGCGAGGGCACTGAAGTGCCGAACCGACAGAAATGCGCCCCTGAACGCAGGAATTGGCCCAAAGCGGCATTTGCCAGCGCCGATTAGTGCAAATTGTCTGGGCTGCCCCTCATGCTCAGGCAGGACAGAATTTATGCGTAGTGTCTGTTCGCCCGCGCCACTGATCCACGGATGCAACCTCGGTTAGAGTTTTCAGTGTCCAAGAGACTGGCACCGACCCATTCCGGCCGCTCAGCGGCCAATTTTTCGCTACTAGGTTCGGAAAGTCCGGTTTCTTATCATGGTGCCCATGGCTCGCCGTAGATGGGGCCAAGTCGCGGGCAGCAAAGTGCATTAGCAATCTGCTTCCCCTTATCGGCGCTGGATATCTCAGTGATTGGAAATATGCTCTCCCAAATTACGTCCAGCGATGTAACCGAAGGTCATGCCTGGCCCTAATGTGCCGCCCGCTCCGCCGTAGACGTCGCCCAGCACCGCCGCCATCGCGTTGCCCGTAGCGTAAAACCGGGGATCGGGTTGCCGCTCCAGTCGATAACCTGAGCTTCGGCGTTGGTCTTGCGACCGCCTGCAGTGCCCAGCCCGCCAGCTTCCATCTTGACCGCGAAGTACGGCCCCTGATCGATCTTGCCCAAAGTGCGGAACGGCGCTTCGAATGCGGTATCGCCCCACATATAAAAGTTACTTCAGCTTGAACTCGAGTTTGCGAAGCGTCCCCGAGAACCGGCTGCTCGCGATCGTGTAGTCGCCGTTTACCGGGGTGATGGTGTCCATGCCGACGTCGAACCCCTCGGTATGAGACATCCAGCCCCGGATCGTGCGCCCGATCCGCCCGCTGCTAACCGGCTTACCATCGATGCTGATCGTCAGCGTGCCGCCCGAACCCAGCTCCTGCTTGTCCGCTTGGAAAGCCGCAGTCAGGGTATGGTGACCTGCCGTAACCGGTTCCGCCGCGCGGATGGCGAACTGGTCAGTCCCCACCGCATTGTAGTGGAACACTGGCACCCCGTCCTTCAGGTAGAAGGCATAGCCGCCGAAGCGCCCGCCCTGCGTCACCAGCACGCCCTGCGCCCCTGCGGGCAGATCCACGTCGGCGTCGATCGTGAAGGATTTGCCGATGGTGTGCGGCGCGGCGTCCTCGTTCAGATGGCTGAGCGGGGCGAGATAGGTGAACTCGGTGCGGTTGCCGCCAAGCGTCGGACGGCCCTCGGCACCCTGGCTGTAGTCGTGGATCGGCAGGATGTTGTTGGCCGCCGCCTCCTTCCAGAACAGATCCTGCAGTTCCTTGAGCTTCGCCGGATTCTTCGCTGCAAGGTCGTTGGCGGTGGTAAAGTCCCTGTCGAGGTTGAACAGGGTCCACTTGCGGTTCTCCGGGCCGACGCCGAGCTTGCGGTCCTCGCCCACGCCCACTTCCCAGGCCATGCGCTTGGGCAGCGTGCCCGCCATCCAGCCATCGTGGTAGATGCCGAAGTTCTCCATCATCTCGTAGATTTGCGTGCGCCTTGCGGATGGGGCCTTGGGTGCCGCGAAGCTGTAGGCGAGGCTGATGCCGTCGATCGGCTGCTGCTTCACGCCCTGCACGGTTTCGGGAGCCTTGACGCCTGCGGCTTCCAGGATCGTCGGCGCGACGTCGCTGACGTGGGCGTACTGGCCGCGGAAGGTGCCGCCGTCGCGGATGCGCGCGGGCCATGACACGACCATGCCGTTGCGCGTGCCGCCCGCCTGCGAGGCGATCTGCTTCCACCACGGATAGGGGCTGTTCATCGCCCAGGCCCATGCAGCGTTGAAGTGGTTGTAGACGTAAGGCCCGCCAATCTCGTCGTAGTGCGAGGCGAGTTCGGCGAAGGTCTCCTTGTGCCCGGTGATCGCGGACTGTTCGAAGGCAAGGCCGTCGAGGCCGCCTTCGGCGCTCGATCCGTTGTCGCCCTCGATATAGACGATCATCGTGTTGTCGTACTGGCCGCTGTCCTTCAGCGACTGGATCAGGCGGCCGGTCTCATGATCGGCATAAGCGACGGTGGCGGCATAGGCCTCCATCAGCCGGGCGTAGACCTTTCGATGCTCGGCATCGAGCGAATTCCAAGCAGGCAGCGATGCCGGGCGCGGGGAGAGCACGGAATCCTTCGGGATCAAGCCCATCGCCTTCTGGCGCCGGAAGGTTGCCTCGCGGACCTTGTCCCAGCCCTGGTCGAACTTGCCCTTGTACTTGTCGAGCCATTCCTGCGGCGCCTGATGCGGCGTGTGCGCGGCGCCCGAGGCGTAATACATGAAGAACGGCTTGTCCGGCGCGCTGGCCTTGTGCCGCTGGAGCCAGCCGATCGCGTGGTCGGCGATGTCGCGCTCGAAGTGGTAACCCGGCTGGTCGGGCTGCTCAACCGGCTTCTCGTTCTCGACGAGGTTGGGGTTCCACAGCGAGGTATCCGCCGAAAGGAAGCCGTAGAAATACTCGAAGCCGAGGCCGGTAGGCCAGCGATCGAAGGGCCCGGCGGGGCTCATTTCCCATTCGGGGGTGATGTGGCCCTTGCCGAACATCGCGGTGTTGTAGCCCGCTTCCTTGAGCGTCTCGGCGACCGTCGCCGCGCTTTTGGGGATGACGGTGGTGTAGCCGTCGTAACCGGTGGGCAGGTTGGTGACGTTGCCCATGTTGACGTTCTGTGGCAGGCGCCCGGTCAGCAGCGAGGCGCGCGTGGGCGAGCACAGCGCGGTCGTATTGAAGCGGGTATAGCGCAGGCCCTGCTTCGCCAGTGCCTCGAAATTGGGGGTATCGACCGGGCCGCCGTAGGCGCTGGTGACGCCGTAGCCGACATCGTCGGTCATGATGAGCAGGACGTTCGGCGCCCCCCTGGGCGCGGCCGGCTCGCTCGGCCAGCGCGGTGCGTGCGTGGTCTCGACGGTGCGGCCCACAGTGTCGGCAGCGACCTGCGCGAAGCCTGCGGACGAGCAGACGAGCGTGGAAGTCGCGAGGAGCGCGGCGAGGATCTGCGACGGCCTGTTCATGATTGCATCCTTCTCGGTGCCCTCCCCACGGAAAAAGGGCGGGCTTCGGACATGCCGAAGCCCGAGGGGGAGGATTTGGGGGGATCAGTAGCGGAAGGTGACTTGCGCCTGGACGGTGCGGGGCACGCTGGCGTAGCCGATCTGGTCGGCGACGACGCCCGCAAGGGTGCCGGTGCCCGATCCGGTGTTCGGCGCATCGGTGCCGCCGATGGCGTACCAGCGATTGGTCAGGTTCTTGCCGATGAGCTGCAGCTGCCAGTGCTCGTCCGCCGTAGTGAACGATATCGACCCGTCGAGCGACACGTAGCGGTGCTGCTTCGTATAGGGATTGCCGAAGGCCGAAGCGAGGTAGCTGCCGCTGTATCGGGCATCAAGACCGAAGGCGAACTTCGCCCCGCTCTCCATCAGCGCTTCGTACGAGGCGCCGAGGTTACCGGTCCATTCCGGCGCGTTGGCGGTGACTTGCCCGCGCAGGTTCTGGCGGTTGGCGGCCGTGTCGGTCGCCGGATCGAACGGACGCGAGCTGTCGGTGGCCGCGACATAGACCAGATTGCAGCCCTCGCCCCGCGTCTGCCCGGCCCAGCACGGCGCGCCGGGCGCATCGCCGTAGCGCGCGCGGTTGTAGTTGACGCTGCCGTGCAGGTTGAAGCCGTCAAGCGCGCGCGGGGCCACTTCGAACTCCAGCTCCACGCCCTTGGTCCGCGCCGACCCGGCATTGATGGTGGTGAAGGCGAAGATGTCCGACCGGAAGAAGTCCAGCTGCAGGTTGTTGTACCTGAAGTTGTAGGCGGTCAGGTTCAGGCGCAGCTGGCGGTCGAGCAGCGTGGTCTTGATGCCTGCCTCGAAGCCTTTGGCCTTCTCCGGATCAAACTCGAAGTCGGCGAGGCCGGCGCTGGGGCTGTAGATACCCGAGTTTGAGAAGCCGCCGGACTTGTAGGCGGTCTTGTAGGCGCCGTAGACGGTGATGTCCGCGCTCGGCTTCCACGTCACCGTGGCTTCGGGCGACCAGTCCTCGAAATCCTGGTTCGAGTTCAGCGTCACGCCCGGCAGGAAGATGCCCTGCGCCACGCGGATCGGGTGCGAATAGGGCTGGAGGAAGTAGCTGTCCTTGCTCTCCGAGGTATAGCGCACGCCGCCCGCGACCTCGACGTTCTGGATCGGCCGCAGGATCAACTGGCCGAACATCGCGTATGTCTCGCCCCTGGTCTGCGAGTCCTTGGAATTGGCGAGATAGCGACGATAGCCCGGCGTCGCGGCGCTGTTCTCAAGCCCGCCCGAGGCCGTCCATGCATCGTAATCGCGCATGGTGGACTGGTAGTAGCCGCCGATCATCGCATCCCAGAAGCTGCCGGTGCTGGTCTGCGCGCGCACTTCCTGCGAGAAGGCATGGAAGCTGGAATCCTCGGTCGCGAATACGCCCGGTGCACCCGATCGTGAAAGGCTGTCGCCGTCGAACTGAAAGGTGTTGCGGTTCCAGTTGTAGTTGGTGACCGACGAGATCGTCAGGTCGTCGAGCGCCCATGTCAGCCCGAGGTTGACCGCCCACGACTTGTACTGGTTGCCCTGCGCGCCGTCCTTGTTGGCATAAGGCTGGGTCGCGGCGATATCGAGCGGTGTGCGGTTGGCCGAGGATTCGAAGCGGCGTCCGCAACGGATGGCCGGATTGCCCGCCGAGGCGCCCGTGGGGCAGTAGTACAGCACCGAACCGGCGCTGGGGTTGTTGCTGTCGTTCACGCCGTAATTGGCCTTGAGCACGGCGGTCAGCGTGTCGGTCGGCTCCCACTTCAGTGTGGCGCGCACATAGGCTTCCTTGGAGCGCCCGTCTCCGGCGGCATCCGAGGTGTGCAGTGTCGGCGTGACCACTTGCGAGGTCGAAGTGCGATCCAGCGTGGGGTAGGTCTGCGTCGTGCCGACCTGCTTGTAGTAGCCGTCGAACTGCTTGCTGGCGCGTGCCGCCACGCGGATGCCCAGCGTGTCGCTCAGCGGGGTGGAGACGATCGCCTCGCCGTAGACCTGCTTCGCCGCGAATTCGTAGCCGCCGCGCGCGATCACTTCCAGCTTGTCGCCGGGGTCCGCCGTGGTGATCGAGACGACGCCCGCCGTCGCGTTCTTGCCGAAGAACAGCGCCTGCGGGCCTTTCAGGATTTCCAGTCGGCCAAGGTCGAAGAAGCCTTCGTTGATCGTGCGGCCCTGCCCGTAATAGGCCCCGTCGACGATCACCGCGACCGACTGCTCCAGCCCGATCGAGGTGGTGTTGGAGCCGATCCCGCGCAGCACCAGCGTCGCACCCGAACCCGAAGGCGTGCGCCCGATCGAGAACGAAGGCGTCATCGCGGCGACGCGCTCTAGGTTCGACAGGTCGTATTGCTGCATCTTCTCGGCACTGATCGCGACGACGGCGACCGGCACGTCCTGCGTGGTTTCCTGCCGCTTGCGCGCTGTGACGATGATGTCGCCGATGCCGCCTTCCTGAGAGGTGGTCTGCTGCGAATCCTGCGCGAAGGCGGCCGGAGCGCAGCCAAGCGCAAGGCCCGCCGAAGCGGTCAGCAGCAGCGCACGGCGCAATTCGCGAAGGCGAGCGGGCACGGCCCGATCCTGTCGAGGCATGAGGTTCTTCTCCCGATTTTTCTTCTAGGCCGCCACCCAGTTCGCGACCAGTGTTTAAAACATATGCGTTAATCAATATAACGCACCTGTTTTAA
>NZ_JABXWS010000030.1:0-63263 GCF_015594425.1 Novosphingobium sp. HR1a | reverse complement strand
TTGTCAGGCGTCCATTGGCGGCACATCGGGTATCGCGGATGGACGGGCGCGAAGGAGGATTGCCGGAAATGCTGCGCGAACTGGAATTCGCACCCGGCTCGTGTACGGATCGCAAGGTGACCGACCCGCCGCTTCATTTCGCCGACGATGCAAAGATCCGCATCATCGCCGCCGCCGAATCGCTCTATGCCACGCGCTCGATCGAGAGCGTGTCGTTCCGCGAGATCGCCCAGCTTGCGGGCAACCGGAACACCAATGCGGTGCAGTACCACTTCGGTAACCGGGACACGCTGGTGCAGGCGATCTTCGCCTGGCGTGTGTGGCAGATGGAACCGGCGCGCGGCGCGGCGCTGGCCGAAGTCGAGCGCAGCGGCGGCAGTTTCGACCTGAGAACCCTGCTTCGCATCCTGTGTGAGCCGATCCTCGACCTGACCGACGATCAGGGCCGCCACACGTATGCGGCGTTCATGAGCAAGTATCTGCAGCAGCAGCGCCCCGCCGGGATCATGCACGCCGCTGACAATCGCCCCGATCTCAGCCGGAACCTGCGCACGACCATCAATCACATAAATGCGATCGTCGATGCGGAAGACCCGTACCTGGGCGATTACCGCATCGCGCTAGCCTATCTGGTGGTCATCAACATGATGGTACTCTCGGACAACGAGAACCTGCCGAAGCGCGACCCCGAACGCTTCCGCCAGCGCTTCGACATCGCGCTGGACATGGCCACGGTCGCGCTGGAGGCCAGTTGCAAAACATGAAGCCCTAGCCCTGTTGTCAGGCGACATGCGTGGCGGCGCTTCCGATGAAAGCAGTAACAGGCCGGACCGATCCGGCCGACCGGGAAGAGGACGAAGATCATGACCGACAACGCGCGCAATCGGCTGGACGGCAAAGTGGCGATCGTCACGGGTGCCGGAATGGGTATGGGCGCGGCGACTGCCCGGGTCTTCGCAGGGTACGGCGCAAGGGTGATCGTCTCCGACATCAATGCCGGAGCGGGCGAGGAGACCGTCGCCGCGATCCTCTCCGCCGGCGGCGAGGCCCGGTTCATCCACTGCGACGTCGGTGAGGAGGCGCAAGTGCGCGACCTTGTCGCGGGCGCGGTATCGGCTTTCGGGCGCCTGGACTGCGCGGTGAACAACGCTGCGGTCACGCCGGACACGCTGCCCATCGCCGAGGCCGACATGGACGTGTGGGACCGCGTCATCCGCATCGATCTGCGCGCGGTGATGCTCTGCATGAAATACCAGATCCGCCAGTTCATCGGGCAGGGCGGAGGCGGCGCTATCGTCAATGTCGGCTCGGTCAGTTCGGTGCGGCCGCAGCCGGGTAACTCGGCCTACGTGGCGGCCAAGCACGGGGTCATCGGCCTGACCAAGACCGGCAGCCTCGAATACGCACCGCAGGGAATCCGCGTGAACGCCGTGCTTCCCGGCGCGATCGACACGCCGATGCTGCGCGGCGCGCTGGATGCCAGCGGCCACACCGAAGCCGACTTCGCTCCGGCGCTCAGCCTGCTGGGCCGCTTCGGCAAGCCCGAGGAAGTGGCCGAAGCCAGCGCCTGGCTGTGTTCCGATGCGTCCAGCTACGTCACCGGCCACAGCCTTGCGGTGGAGGCCGGCTATCTGACCCGATGACGGGCATGGAGGGCGGATTCAAGCTTGCCGGGACCGAAATCTGACATGACCACCGCCTATCAGGATGCCGAAGACGGAATGCAGGTGCGGCCCGGTATGGCCTGGGTCGCGGGCGGCAGTTTCACGATGGGGTCGGAGCGATTCTATCCCGAGGAAGCGCCGCTGCGCCGTGTCTCGGTCGACGGTTTCTGGATCGACACCACGCCCGTCACCAATCGCCAGTTCGCGGCATTCGTCGAGGCGACGGGATACACCACCGTCGCCGAGATCGCGCCCGATCCGAAGGACTATCCCGGCATGCTGCCCGGCATGGACCGGGCCGGGTCGCTGGTTTTTCACAAGACGGCGACGCCGGTGGACACCTCCAATCCGGGCAATTGGTGGCGGTTCGAATTTGGTGCCGACTGGCGCCATCCGCTGGGGCCGGACAGCGACATCGACAGCCTTGGCCTATGGGATCATCCGGTTGTCCAGATCGCCTATGCCGATGCCGAGGCTTACGCGAAATGGGCGGGTAAGGCCCTGCCGACCGAAGCGGAGTTCGAATTCGCCGCACGCGGCGGACTGGAGGGCGCCGACTATGCCTGGGGCGACGAACTCGCGCCCGGAGGTGCGATGATGGCGAATTACTGGCAGGGCCTGTTCCCCTTCGCCAACCAGATGCTCGACGGGTGGGAGCGGACTTCTCCGGTCGGGACTTATGCCGCCAACGGCTACGGCCTGTTCGACATGATCGGCAACACGTGGGAATGGACCTGCGACTGGTGGAGCGACCGGCCCGAGGCGCCCGCGAAAAAGAAGAGCGGGCAATCGTGCTGCACCCTCAGCAACCCGCGCGGTGCCAGGCTAAGGGACAGCTTCGATCCGGCCCGGCCCGATCTGCGGATCGGCCGCAAGGTGTTGAAAGGCGGGTCGCACTTGTGCGCGGCCAACTACTGCCAGCGCTACCGTCCCGCCGCGCGCCAAACTCCGAAATGATCGACACATCGACCTCGCATATCGGTTTTCGCTGCGTCATTCGTAGCCATTCAGCGTACTGAAAAGTCGAGCTGAATTTGGGTTTTGCTAATACCGGCTTTGTCGACGGACGACCCGTTCCTGTCATTCGGGCGTCAATTTCCGAACCCCGGGTTCGGACGTTCTGCTTAGCCATCATGAAGGTCCATGATGGCCGTAAGCAATCTGACCGTTTAAGGGCTGGCCCGGGACATTCGTACACACGCCTCAGTTAAACCCATTTCACTGCAAAGCTCTTCAGGAAGCCCGACATGACTTGATGGAGACTTTCGAGCGCTCATCAGCACGGCGAGCAAGCCGACGCCCGACGCTGCCGCTCCAGCGATCGCGACAATGGGCAGGCTGAAGCCTGCAGCAATTACTCCTCCGCCCAGCCCGGCGCCGATCGCGTTGCCGAGATTGAAGGCGCCGATGTTCATCGAAGAAGCGAGGTTCGGTGCATCGGCGGCGGCACTCATCACGCGGACCTGCAGCGGCGGGACCAGTGCGAAGCTGGCGATGCCCCACAGGAAGATGAGCACGGCCGTCAGCCCCGCATACGGCATGGCAAAGGCGAAGGCGACGAGGATCGCCGTGAGCGCCGCCAGCGTCACGAGCAAGGTCCTGTCGACTGATCGGTCCGCAAAGCGCCCGCCCAGCCAGTTGCCGATGGTCAGCCCCACGCCGTAGACCACCAGCATCGCCGTCACGAAACCGATCGAGCCATGGGTCTGCTCGCGCAGGATCGGGGTGATATAGGTGAACACGGTGAACATCGCGCTCGCACCAACCACCGTCAGGCCCAGCGCCGCCAGCACTGGACCACGCATCAGCACCCGCAGTTCGGAGCGTGCATCCCCGTCCATTGGCGCAGGCATATCCGGCAAGGTCAGCCGCAGCGCCGCGATAGTCAGCAGA
Organism: Novosphingobium sp. HR1a; assembly: GCF_015594425.1. Lineage (NCBI taxonomy): Bacteria > Pseudomonadati > Pseudomonadota > Alphaproteobacteria > Sphingomonadales > Sphingomonadaceae > Novosphingobium > Novosphingobium sp. HR1a. The sequence continues at coordinate 59,706 of NZ_JABXWS010000030.1, read as the reverse complement.
CCGAGCACGGAAATGCCCCAGAACGCCGAGCGCCACCCCATGACTTCGCCCGCCCAAGTCGCCAGCGGCACGCCGACGACATTGGCGATCGTCAGTCCCATGAACATGGCGGCCACCGCGCCGGCTTGCCGCTGGGGCGGGACCAGGCTGGCAGCGACGATCGATCCTACGCCGAAGAAGGCGCCGTGGTTGAGCGACGTGACGATCCGCGCGAACAGCAGCATCCCATAACTGCCGGAAAGCGCTGCCATCAGGTTGCCCGCCGTAAAGATCGCGGCCAGCACAATCAGCAAGGTGCGGCGTGGCAATCGCCCGGTGGTCAGCGTCATCAGCGGCGCGCCCAGCATCACGCCGATCGCATAAGCACTGATCAGCAGACCGGCTGAAGGGATCGAGACATCAAGGTCGGCGGCGATGACGGGCAGCAGGCCCATCGGCGCGAATTCGGTGACGCCGATGCCGAACGCCCCAGCCGCCAGCGCGAGAAGTGGTGGATTGATCTTCATGATGCTCCTCCCGTCAGACAAGCGGCGGGTTCAGGCGGGCGAAACCATCCTGTTGATGATAGGGTGCATGGGGGTAGGCGGGCATCCGATAGCTGGCCTGATCGAGCTGGGCGACCTGTTCTGCCGTGAGTGACCACCCCACCGCGCAAAGGTTCTGGCGCAACTGCTCCTCGTTACGTGCCCCGATGATGACCGACGACACCGTGGGCCGCTGCAGCAGCCAGTTGAGCGCGATCTGTGGAACCGTCTTGCCGGTTTCCACAGATATCTCGTCGAGCGCATCGACGACCCGGTAGAGATGTTCGTCCTCCACCGGCGGCGCGAAGATGGCGGTCTGGTGTAGGCGGCTGCCTTCGGGGATCGGGCTGCTGCGCCGGATCTTGCCGGTGAGGCGTCCCCAGCCGAGCGGGCTCCACACCAGTGCGCCCACGCCTTGATCTGCCGCGAGCGGCATCAGGTCCGCCTCGTAGGCGCGGCCGATCAGCGAATAGTAGACTTGATGGGCCACGAAGCGCGGCCAGCCATGGCGATCCGCCGCGCCCAGCGCCTTCATCAACTGCCAGCCGGGATAGTTGGAAACGCCGACATGGCGCAGCTTGCCTGCGCGGATGAGTTCGTCCAGCGTCGCCAGCAATTCCTCCACCGGGGTCGAAGCGTCGAAGGCATGGAGTTGCAACAGATCGATATAGTCGGTCCCGAGACGGTCCAGCGCCGCCTCCACGCCGCGGATCAGCCGGCCGCGCGATACGCCCCAATCGCCCGGGCCGTCCCCGGTCGGCAGACCGAGCTTGGTGGAGATCAGCACTGCGTCGCGTCGTCCCTTGATCGCCGCGCCCAGCACTTCTTCCGACGCGCCGCCCGAATAGACATCGGCGGTGTCGAACAGGGTTATGCCGGCATCGAGGCAGATATCGACCAGACGGCGCGCTTCCTGCGCGTCGCTATTGCCCCAGGCCCCGAACAGGGGGCCGGAGCCGCCGAACGTACCGGTGCCGAAGCTCAGCGCCGGTACCCGCAGGCCCGATGCGCCCAGTTGCCGATATTCCATCGTGATCCCTTTTCATTCCGTGATGCACGCATAAATGGAATAGCCAATGGCCGCCGTTTAGGGGGCCGAAAGGCGAAAGATCTTTGCATTGGATGAAAAGATGCCCTTCCACGCCGATCGGGCACGGGCGCTGGAAACCTTCGCGGCGGTGATCTCCGAAGGCAGTTTCTCGGCTGCGGGCCGGCTGCTGGGCCTCACGCCCTCGGCGGTCAGCCGCGCGGTGGACCGGATCGAGGATCGGCTGGGAGTTCGCCTGTTGCTGCGCTCCACCCGCGCCCTGACGCCGACGGCCGAGGGACAGGCCTATCTCGGCAGCGCCCGGCGCATCCTCGCCGATCTCGACGAAGCCGAACAGTCGATCGCCGATCGCGGCGCCCCGCGCGGGCGGCTGAGGGTAAGCGCGGCCCATTCTCATGGCCGGCTGTGCATCGTGCCGTTGCTCGGCGAGTTTGCGCAGATTTATCCGCATATCATCGTCGATATCAGCCTCAGCGACCGGCTGGTCGACATCGCCGCAGGACAGGCAGATGTGGCGATCCGCTTTGGCCCCCTGACCGACAGTCCGCTGACCGCCCGCAAGCTGGGCGAAAACGGCCGGGTCATCGTCGCTTCGCCGGCTTATCTGCACCGCCACGGCACACCGGCGATACCAGAGGATCTGCATGGCCATAATTGCCTTAACTTCAATTTCCGCCGGGCCGAACCCGTCTGGCCGTTTCGCAAGGATGGGCGGGATTATGCGCTGAGCGTTCGCGGCACGATCGAAGCTAACAATGGTGAGACGCTGGGCCAGCTCGCGGCCGACGGTGTCGGCATTACCCGCGTGGGGCGGTTCAGTGTCCAACCCGAGCTGGCATCAGGCCAGTTGGTGGCGATATTGGAAGACTATAATCCGGGCGACATCGAAACAATCCATGCTGTTTTTATGGGCGGGGCGAATGTACCGGCCCGGGTCAGGGTTTTCGTGGATTTTCTCGCAGAGCGCCTGATCTAACATGGTTCGGTGCTCCAGGGTTTGGGCTGCCGACTGAATAGATGTTCAGCACAACCGGCCCCTCGGTCAATCGACGACGTCATCCATGCAAGGATGATGCGCTTGCTCCTGTCAAATGCCGTCATCAGCATAGCGCGGTGGCGAAGGATGCGCCGGGCTTTCGCTAAGAGCTTCTCGCCACTCCGAACAAGCAAAAGCCGCACTTGAGCCAAAGTCATATAGACTTCAGACTATGTCTATTGATTAAGTAGACATATATCCGTCACACCGCTCCGCATTCATCGAATGAGGGGGTTGGTTTGAAAGCGTTGTTCGGTAGGACTTTTTCTGGAAGAAGACACAGATTGCTCGCCAGCGCGGCGTCCGCGATTGCAGTCTCTGCGGTAATTTTTCCTCAAGTGGCTTCGGCCGAAGAAGCCGCCGGCCCGGCGGATGCAGCGCCCGATGGCGCAGACATCGGTGAAATCACCGTGACGGCGCGCTACCGCACGGAAAGCGCGCAGGACGTTCCCATCGCGATTTCCGCCATTTCCAGCCGCCAGCTGGAGGCGCAGGGCGTCAGTTCGCTCAAGCAGGTGGTCCAACAGCTCCCCAGCCTCAATATCCAGGGCTTCAGCGGCCGCAACCAGACGATCACGATCCGCGGCATCGGCACCAATGCCGGCGGCACCAACGACGGGCTTGAACAGGGCGTCGGGCTCTATGTGGACGGCGTCTACCGGCCGCGTACCGGATCGGTCATCACCGACCTGATCGACATCGAAAGTATTCAGGTCCTTCGCGGGCCGCAGGGAACCCTGTTCGGCAAGAACACCGTTGCGGGCGCGATCGACATCACCACGCGCGAGCCGCAGTTCCAGCAGGAAGCGCGGGCGGAGCTGAGCTACGGCAACTACAACCAGGTGCGCGGCTACTTCGCGTACAACGGGGTGGTCAGCGACGACTTGGCGTTCCGCATCTCATACTTGCGCAATCGGCGCGACGGGTTGATCTACAACACCACCCAGCGCGAGCATTGGGACAACCTCGACAACCATGCCGCGCGGTTCGACCTGCTCTACAAGCCGAGTGCGGACTTCAAGCTGCGCCTGATCGCGGACTACAGCATCCAGAAGGGCGACGTCGGCTTTACCAGCATCGCCGGCGTCCTGCCTACGACACTGGCGAACGGCGCGCAGGTCCGCGGGTTCTACCGCCGTGCCGCCGATGTCGGATACACGCCGGGCACCGTCAACGCTTTCGATCGCAAGACCGACATCGACTCCTCGCAGTACGACGAGATGCCCAGCTGGGGTGTCCAGGCCCGCGCGGACTGGGACGTCGGCCCGCTGACGCTGACCTCGATCACCGCATACCGCAACTGGAAATGGGTGCCCAATTACGACGGCGACCAGTTCGGCGCCAACGTCATCACCAACAGCGTGGTGGCCACCAAGCAGCAGCAGTTCAGCCAGGAACTGCGCGCCGCATCCAAGGGCGGCGAAACCATCGACTATACTGCGGGGCTCTACTTCTTCTGGCAGGAGGCCGACGACGACGTCATCAACCGCTATGGCCGCGACGCGACAACGTGGCTGACCACCGCGAACACGCCGACGGCATCGGTATCGACATTACCCTCTGCCGTGTTCGACGGCCTGACATCGTACAATCACGTCCTTCCCGCGACCCACAGCTATGCGGCCTATGGGCAGGCGACATGGAACATCTCCCCCTCGCTGCGCCTGACGGGCGGTCTTCGCTACACTTACGAGCACAAGACCGGCATTTATGAAGCCTACGCCACGGGCGATTACGCGCTCCTTTCCAGCTTCGATCCGGCGATCCGGTCCACCGTCGCCGCGCTGCGCGCCGCTTATGCGCCTGCGGGCGCCTACACCGCGTCGGACAACACCAGCAACGTGTCCGGCACCGCCATCGCCGCCTACGACGTTTCGAGCGACGTCCATACTTATGCGTCTTATTCGCGCGGGTACAAGTCGCCCGGCATCAACCTTGTGCGCCAGTCACTGGGCGTGGACATCTTCGTGCGGCCAGAGAAGGTCGACAACTACGAACTGGGTATCAAGACGCGCCTGCTGGGCGGTAAGGCGGAATTCAACCTCGCGCTGTTCTGGGCCGACGTCAGCAATTACCAGGCGAACTTCGTCAACTACGCAGTGACGCCTGCCGTCGGCTACATCAGCAACGTCGGCAAGCTGCGATCGCGCGGTGTCGAGGTCGATGCCCGCGCCCAGCCGTTCGACGGGCTGAACATCGGCGTCGCGGGAACCTACAACGACGCGGAATACCGCTCGTACCGCAACGCGCCCTCGCAGTTCCTCTATTCCTACCTGTCCTCGATGGATCTGTCGGGCCGCCGCGCTTCGGGCGCACCGCGCCTCGCCCTGACCGGCAACGCCGAATATCTGTATTCGGTGGGCAACGTCGATGCCTTCGCGGGCGGCGACATCAGCTATCGTTCGGGCTTCTACGCGGCGGTGAACCTCGATCCCTTCACCTGGGTGCGCGGCTACACGCTGGTCGGCCTGCACGGCGGCGTGCGCGATCCCGATGACCGCTGGGAAGCCTCCCTGTGGGTACGCAACCTGTTCAACAAGAACTACTTCAACACGCTCTCCGTCAGCGCTTCCAACGGCATCGTCCAGGGCGCTCTGGGCGAGCCGCGCATGTACGGGCTGACGCTCAAGGGGCGCCTGTGAGCCAGATTGTGAGCCAGCTGCAATCACCGAACGACCATCCGGCAAAGGAGTTACGGCAATGACCAGAAGAACCTTGAAGCTCGGCCTCGTCACGATGGGCGCGGGCGGTCCCGGCCAGCACAACCGCTGGCTCGATCCCGACATTCCGGCGGACGCCAGCGTCAACATCCGGTGGTACATCGAACAGGTGCGCAAGGCCGAAGCCGCAAAGTTCGACTTCGTGTTCATCGTCGACAGCCAGTTCATCACCAAGGATTCGCCGCCGCACTACCTGAACCGGCTGGAGCCGCTGACCCTGCTTTCCGCGCTGGCGACGGCGACGAGCCATATCGGCCTTGTCGGCACGCTCACCACCTCGTTCAACTCGCCGTTCAACCTCGCTCGCCGCCTCGCCTCGCTGGATCTCATCAGCGGTGGACGTGCCGGCTGGAACGTCGTCACCAGCGGCGATCCCGGTGCTGCGGGCAATTTCGGTCTGGACGAGCATTACGACTATGAAACCCGCTATGGCCGTGCGTTCGAATATATCGACGTGGTGCAGGGCCTATGGCGCTCGTACGAGGATGACGCCTTCCCGCGCGACCGCGAGACCGGGGTTTTCCTCGATCCCGCCAAGCTGCATGCGCTCAATCACAAGGGCAAGTATTTCTCGGTCACCGGGCCGCTCAACCTGCAGCGATCGCCGCAGGGTCAGCCGGTGATCTTCCAGGCCGGCGATTCCGATCACGGCCGCAACCTCGGCGCGCAGACCGCCGATGCCATCTTCACGCACTCAGCCTCGATCGAGGATGGCCGCGCCTTCAAGCAGGACATCACCCGCCGGGCCGTCGCGGCAGGACGCGGCGCGGACGACGTGCTGATCCTTCCCGGCGTCAGCATATACGTGGGCGACACCGACGAGGATGCCCGCCGCATCGAGACCGAATATCGCCGCGCGGACCACAGCTTCGAGCAGGCTCTCGGCGAACTCGGACGTTCGTTCGGATGGCATGATTTCCGACAGTACGACCTTGACGCCCCGTTCCCGGCCGAGACGCTCGAACACGCACGGCGCAGCTTCTTCACGCAGGCGCAGCGCATCGTCGAACTTGCCCGCAAGGACGACCTGACCCTGCGCCAGACCGTGGAAGTTCTCAGCGCCTCGCGCGGAAGCCCGTTCGTCGGCAGTGCCGAAACCGTTGCCAACGAGATCATCCGCTGGTTCGAGGGCGGCGCACTCGACGGCCTCAACGTGATGCTCGGCCACCCGGACCAGTTCGACCGGTTCCTGAACGAAGTCGTGCCGATCCTTCAGGCGCGCGGCGTCTATCGCAGCGAATACGAGGACACCACGTTGCGCGGCAACCTGGGATTGCCCAAACCCGCCAACATCCGCGCAGAAGCCCCCGCATCCCCGACTGCCCGGCGCGAAGAGCCGGCGCTGGCGGTCTCGTGAAAGCACGCTCCCTCGCAGGCTGGGCGGTGCTCCTGGCTGCCGCCCTGGCCACGGCCGGGTGCGGCGGCTCGGGCGACAAAGCCGCCGAAAAGGCGCGCGTCCGCTGGGCCTTCATGCTGCCCACGTCGTGGGACCCGGTGACGAGCCGCACCGGGGCCGACATCAACACCGTCAGCCTCGCCTATGCCTCGCTCACCCGGCTCGACAAGGATGGCAACGTCCAGCCCGCACTGGCGCAGAGCTGGACATACTCGCCGGACGGCAGGACACTGACCTTCCAGCTGCGCGACAAGCTGAAATTCACTGACGGCACCCCGCTCGATGCCGCCGCCGTGAAGGCCTTCTTCGAGCGCGGCAAGACGCAGAAGGATTCCTTCCTGCGCCCCGAGATCGAAAGCATCGCCAGCTTCGATACCGACGGGCCGCTGCGCGTGGTGTTTCACCTTTCGCGGCTCGATTACCAGCTGCCCTACGTGATGGCGGGCCGTGTCGGCGCTATCGCCAGCCCCACCGCCGCGGCGAAGGACAAAGCTAAGCTGGCGCTGTGGCCGATCGGCGCAGGGCCGTTCAAGATGGTCGAATTCGTACCGGAATCGCACGCCTATTTCGTCAAGAATCCGGATTACTGGGACGCTGCGAACATCCACGTCGAGCGTCTGGAACTGACCACGCTGTCTGAGCCGACAACGACGATCGCTTCGCTTGTCTCGGGCGCGATCGACGTGGCCTCGATCGGACCCAAGCGCGTGGAGGAAGCCCGTGCGCGCAAGCTGACGGTCACCACCGCCCCGTCGCTCAATGCCAGCGATCTCATGATAAACCGCAACAAGCCGCCCTTCGACGACCCGCGCGTGGCCGAGGCGGTGCGCTACGCCATCGATCGCGGCGAACTGGTGAAGACGCTCACGGCTGGTCTCGGCACGCCCACCAACCAGCCTTTCCCGCCGCACTACTTCGCCTTCGATCCGCAGACGAGGGACAAGTGGGCCTATGATCCCGCACGGGCCAAAGCGCTGCTGGCGCAGGCCGGCCACGCGCCGGGTTCCCTCACGGTCGAGATCGTCATCAATCCGCTGATCAACGAGGGTCTGCCGGAGCTGCTGCAGGCCCAACTGGGGCGCGTCGGCATCAAGTCGCGCCTGCGCATCGTGCCGCCGGGTTCATCCAGTTGGCAGAGCGAGGTCTATATCGCCAAGCGCCCGGCCACCGCAGTTGACGGCACGGTCGGACGGGAATCGCCGGTCCAGAACCTTCTGGCGGTCTACGGGCCGCAGGGCATCATGAACCTCAGCGGTCCTTATGCGCCGCCCGCGTTCCTCAAGGCCATCGACGAGGTGCGGGCCACCCCGATCGACGCGCCTCAGTACAAGGAGCGCCTGCAACGCGCCACCCGTCTGGGCGCCGAGCAGTCGCCCAGCGTCTGGCTGTTCAGCACGCCGTTCATCGTCGCCACCCGTTCGAGGGTGAAGCACCTCAACATCGTGCCCTCGCAAATCCGCTGGGAAGGAGTGACGGTCGAATGAGCACCGTTTTCGAACCAGCGCCGCCGCAGGCAGGGCCTATCGTAACCGGGGGGACCATCCGCCTGCGTCATGGCAAGGCGCTGCTGCGCCATGTCGGCGGGACGCTGGGGATCACCTTGCCGGTCTTCTTCATCGCCACGCTCATCACCTTCCTGCTGGGCGTGGTGTCCGGGCTGGATCCGGCAGCGGGGATCGCGGGCGACGCCGCATCGCCCGAGACCGTCGCGCGCATCCGCGCCGATCTCGGCCTCGATCAACCGGTGGTGTTCCAGTATCTGCACTGGATAAGCGGCGTCCTGCACGGCGACCTCGGCACTTCCTGGTTCAACGGCGTGCCGGCTTTTGAACTGATCCTGCAGCGCCTGCCGATCAGCCTTTCGATCGCGGGTGTGGCGCTGCTGGTGGGCGTGGTATTCGGGCTGGGCCTCGGCCTCGTGGCGGGCGTGCGCCACGGCGGGCGGCTGGACCGCGCGATCACGCTGTTCGCCGCCCTGGTCTCGTCCCTGCCGCCTTTCGTCGTGGCCTTCGTCCTGATCCTGATCTTCAGCCTCTGGCTCGGCTGGCTCCCGTCTTCGGGTTACGTGCCTTTCGCGGACGATCCGATCGGCTGGCTGGCCGCCGTGAGCATCCCGGCCGTGGCTCTCAGCGTCGATGTCATCGCAGACCTCGCCCGGCAACTGCGCACCGGCCTCGTTGTCGCGCTCTCGGAAAATTACGTGACCGGCGCGGTCGTGCGCGGCCTTTCGCACCGCCGCATCCTGTTCGTTCACGTCCTGCGCAACGCCTCAGGCCCGGCGCTGACCGTGCTGGCGCTCAAAGTGCCGATGCTGATCGGCGGCGCCGTCGTGACCGAGGCGATCTTCAACATGCCCGGAATGGGCAAGCTCGCCGCCGACTCCGCCCTGCGCGGGGACGTGCCGGTCGTACAGGGCACGCTCGTCTTGTCGATCCTGCTGATCCTGGCCTGCAACTTGTGTGTCAACGTCCTGCTGGGCGTCCTTCAGCCAGCCGCGCGGCGACGGAGTTGAAACCATGATACGCCAGCTCCTGCGCTATCCCAGCGCCCGCGCCGCCTTCGCAATTCTCGCTGTCGTGGCCGTACTCGCCGTCTTCGGGCCTTTCCTCGCACCGCATGATCCGCTGGCGCAGGACGGCTCGGCACTGCTGCAACCACCCGGCACGAGATACTGGCTGGGCACCGACGCGCTGGGCCGCGACGTCTTCAGCCGGTTGCTCGCCGGATCGACCGTCTCCGTCCTTGCAAGCCTGCTCTCGGTGTCGATCGGGTTGGTTCTGGGCGTCGTTCCCGGCCTGCTGTCGGTCTTTCTCGGACGCCGGTTCGAATGGATCAATCTGCGTGTGATCGACGCGCTCATGATGCTGCCGTTCCTGGTCTTCGCCATCGCCATGACCGCGATGCTGGGCAACGGGCTGGTCCAGGCGATGTTCGCCGTGGGCATCCTCATCACCCCGGCCTTCTTCCGGGTGACCCGCGCGGAGGCCCTGTCCATCGCCAATGCCGAATACATCGAGGCAGCGCGCCTGATGGGTGCCTCGACCTCCGCCATCCTGCGCCGCCACGTCGTCGCCAAAGTGCTGCCCCCGGTGGCGGTGGCCGCTGCATCGATGACCGGCGCGTGCCTTTCGATCGTCGCCTCGCTGACATTCCTCGGCATCGGCGTCGTGCCGCCCGACCCGACCTGGGGCGGCCTGCTCGCGACCGACCTCGCCAACCTCTACGACCGCCCGTTCGGCCCGGTCGCCCCTGCCCTGCTGATCGTCGCGACGGTCTGGGCGCTCAATGCACTTGCCGACGCGCTCAGGGATTCCGGACGCAAGGAGACCGCCGCATGACGCAAGCCCAATCCGGCCTTCCCGCCGACAACGTCGTTACTCTCGACATCCGCCACCGCCGCCCGGAACCGCCTGCCGAGCCATTGCTTTCGGTCCGCAACCTCCATGTCGTGACGGCGCAGGGGCGAGAACTCGTGCGCGATGTGAGCTTCGAACTGGCAGCAGGAGGGACGCTGGGCATCGTTGGCGAATCTGGCAGCGGCAAGTCGCTCACCTGCCGGGCGATCCTGGATGTCCTGCCGCCGGGCCTGAACATCGCCTCCGGTTCCATACGCTTCGGGGACGTGGACCTTTCCCGGCTCGATACGGCGTCGTGGAAGGATTTGCGGGGGAAGGCGCTTTCGGCCGTGTTCCAGGACCCGGGCTCCTACCTCAATCCTTCGATCCCGGTGGGCCGCCAACTGGTGGAAGCGATCCGGGCGACGCTGCGCCTCGGCCGCACTGCCGCCCGTGACCGCGCGCTGGAACTGCTTCGCCAGGTCGGCTTCGAGGATGCGAGCGTCGTCTATCGGCAGTACCCCTTCGAGCTTTCGGGCGGCATGGCCCAGCGCGTGCTCATCGCGATTGCGATCTGCGCCGGACCGCGCCTCCTGATCGCCGACGAGGCCACCACCGCGCTCGACGTGACGGTGCAGGCCGAAGTGCTGGACCTGATCGACAGGCTGCGCCGGGACCAGGCCCTGACCCTGATCCTGGTGTCGCACGATCTCGCCGTGGTGTCGCAGATCTGCGAGCACGTCATCGTCATGCGCGACGGCGCGATCGTGGACGCCGGGCCCACGCGCAGCGTACTCGGCAATCCGCAAAGCGCCTATACCCGCAGCCTGATCGAAGACCATGCGGTCCACACGATCGAAAGCGCCTGCCCGACATCGGTGAGCGGCAAGCGAACGCCACTGCTCGCAGTGAAGGGGCTGCATGCGGGCTACGGAATCCGCACGGTGATCGAGGACGTCGATCTGGAACTGGCTCCCGGAGAAATTCTCGGCCTGATCGGCGAGACCGGCTCGGGAAAAACCACGCTCCTGCGTACGATCCTGGGCCTGATCCCGACGGCGAGCGGCACTATCGAACTCGATGGCGCGCGGATCGACGGATTGAAAGCCGGACCGCTGCGCGAACTGCGACGGTCCGGCGCGTTGCAATACGTGTTCCAGGATCCGCTGCGCAGCCTCGATCCCGACCTGACGATCGCGGCCTCTGTCACCGAGGGTCTCCATCTGCGCGGTGAAACCGATGGCGCCTCCATCGCGCAGGCACTCGGCGAAGCCCTGCAGGCCGTCGGCCTCGATGCCGCGCTGGCCTCGCGCCTGCCCCGGCACCTTTCCGGTGGGCAGCGGCAAAGGGCGGTGATCGCCCGCGCGCTGGCGCTCGATCCAAGGGTGCTGCTGCTCGATGAGCCCGTCAGCGCGCTGGATGCGGTCAATCGCCTCCATGTCCTGAAACTTCTGCGTGGTCTGGCGCAGGAAAAGGGTATCGCGCAGGTCTTCATTTCTCACGACCTCGGCTCCGTCGCGGGGATCGCGGACCGGGTGGCGGTGCTCTATCGCGGCCGCATCGTCGAGACCGGGCCGGCCGACCTGGTGCTTGCCAACCCGTCCCATCCCTACACCCGTCGTTTGCTGGCCGCTGCGCCGCGCCTGTCCGCGCAGCGCAGCGAAGCCCCCGCCGTATTCACCGCTCACTGAAAGGTCCGATCATGGCACGCGATACACTGAAACTGGGAGCCGTCCTGATCGGCGTGGGCGATGCATCCGGGACCGAACTCTGGCGCGATCCCCAAGTGCCGCTGGACGCCAGCGTCAACATCGACTGGTATGTGAAGCAGGCGAGGGAGGCAGAGGACGCCCATTTCGACTTCGTCTTCATCGTCGACAGCCAGTACATCACGCCCGACTTTCCCAACCATCACCTGAACCGGCTGGAGCCGCTGACGCTGCTCTCCGCTGTTGCTTATGCCACCAACCGCATCGGCCTGGTGGCGACCGTCAGCACAACGTACAGCGAGCCTTTCGATATTGCCCGGCGACTGGCTTCGCTCGACCTCATAAGCGGCGGCCGCGCCGGGTGGAACATCGTGACCAGTCAGGATCCCGGGACGGCGGGCAACTTCAGTCGCTCCGGCCATGGTGATTACGACACGCGATACCGGCGCGCGGACGAAGCGGTCGAGGCGGTACAGGGCTTATGGCATTCCTACGAAGAAGGTGCCTTCTCCCGCGACAGGACCGCGCCGCGATTCCTGGATCCTGCAAGACAGCATCGGCTCGATCATCGCGGGGAGTTCTTTTCGGTCACGGGACCGCTCAATATCCAGCGTTCGCCGCAGGGGCAGCCGCCGCTGGTTCAGGCAGGAACCTCCGATCAGGGCCGCGACCTCAGCGCGAGACGCGCCGATATCGTCTTCAGCTTCGCGCGCAGCACCGATGAAGCCATCGAACTGGCACAGGACATTCGCGCCCGCGCACAGGCGATCGGGCGCGATCCGGACGAACTGCTGTTCATACCCGCGCTCGGCGTCACCATCGCCGATACCGACGAGGAAGCGTTGCAAATCGAGCGCCAGAGAACGACGGCGGGCGACATACGCCGCCGCCTAGCCGCGCTTTCACGCCAGTTCGATGGGCACGATTTCAGCGGCTACGATCTCGACGCGCCGTTTCCCGAGCTTCCCCGTAGCGAAGACGCCGGGATCAGGCGGTTCCACGAGGATATCGAGAACGCCCGGCGTGCCGGCGTCACCCTTCGCGGGGTATTGGAAGCGCAAGCGCTCGGCTGGCTGCGGCTCGTCGGCTCACCCGAGACCATCGCCGATCAGTTGCAGCACTGGTACGAAAGCGGCGCCGCCGACGGGTTCAATCTCTTCGTCCAGCATCCCGCCGACTGGGATCGCTTCCGCGCGAAGGTCGTTCCCATCCTGGTGGAACGCGGCCTGTTTCGCGGACAATATGAGGCCGAGACCCTGCGTGGTCATCTGGGCCTGCCGTTCATCGACAACCGCCATGCGGCCGCGGGTCAGTCAAACCCGCCGGTCCGGCATTTAGAGCCGATCCAGAACTGAAAGCGCATACGGGGCACCAGCACAAGGAAGGAGCAGGATGAACGAGCTGCGCTCGGCCGAACTCGGGTCGGATCATGGCAGGGACGCCGGTGTGGAGACGCTCGATCTCTGGGACGTCGGCGATGTGGTGCACGAGCTTGCCCAGATCCGCCGCCACTGGCGCAGCACCAACGCACGCCACGTCGAACATGGCGCCAAAGGGTTCCCCTCCCGCGTCCGGCTTGCAAAGATCGCGGAAGAATTGAGCAGTGCTCTCTTTCCCTTGAGGCTGGGGCCGGATTTCGTCCGGCAGGCCAACGAGGATACGTTCATCACCCAGACGCTGCAGATCGCCGCCAGCCGGCTGCATGCGCAGTTGCGGCTGGAACTGGCCTATGCCGACGAGATCGAAAGCCCTCTGGCAGACCAGCGTGCGACGGAGATAGTCGTGGCTTTTCTGCAAGCGCTGCCCAACCTGCGGCGCCTTCTGGATCTCGACATCCAGGCCGCCTTTCGGGGGATCCGGCCGCCCGCAGCATCGACGAGGTGCTGATCTGTTATCCCGGACTTCTGGCCATCATCCACCATCGTCTCGCGCACACGCTATACCTGATGGGAGCGCCGCTGGTCGCGCGGATCATATCGGAGATCTCGCATGGCGGCACCGGGATCGACATCCACCCCGGAGCACAGATCGGCAAGGGCTTCTTCATCGACCACGGCACCGGCGTGGTGATCGGCGAGACGGCCGTGATCGGTGACAACGTCCGCATTTATCAAGGCGTCACGCTGGGTGCGAAGAATTTTCCAACCGAGGCCGACGGCGCTCTGATCAAGTCCCTCCCACGTCACCCGATCATCGAGAACGATGTAGTCATCTATGCCGGGGCTACGATCCTTGGCCGGGTGACCATTGGCGCTGGCTCCGAGATCGGCGGCAACGTCTGGATTACGCATGATATTCCCCCGCTCAGTCAGGTCATGCAGGCGCGGGAACAGAACCATCTGATCCGGCAAGCCCGGCAACAAGGGATTACCAGGTCCGAATTCAACTGACAGCCCGGGGAACCGCTTTCGCGAAGAGATAAATCTCTATAAATATGATAGAGAATATTGTTTGCGCTTCATTCCCTGATGGTTAGTCAAAATCGGATGACCGCTTCTTCCTTTATCGTCCGTCGCCTGCGATTTCCTGGTTTTGGCATGCAAGTGCTGCTCGGCATGACCGTAGGGATAATGGCCGGGCTGATCGTACGCGGGCTTGACCCGCAGAGCGGGTTCGCCATGAGCACTACTGCCGCCTTCCATACGGTAGCGCTGATATTCATCCAACTGCTGCGGACACTCGTTCCACCGCTCGTCTTCACGGCCATTGTCGCATCGGTGGCCGCGCTGCGCGGTCTCGACAATGCAGCGCGGCTGGTCGTGCACACTCTCGTCTGGTTCGCGATCACTGCGCTCATCGCGGTGGTGATCGGCATCGCGCTGGGCGTGTCGATCCAACCCGGCCTGCACGCCGGAATCAGCCGGAGCGCCGCGCAGACTCCCGCCTCGGTAGGCAGCTGGCTGGATTTCCTGACCGGGCTCGTTCCCTCCAATTATCTGGGCATTTCGGCCTCCACCAGCGTCGAGAACGGCAAGGCGAGCACGTCGGTCAGCTTCAATGTCCTGCAAATCATCATCGCGGCAGCGGCAGTCGGCGCCGCAGCCGTTCGTGTCGGCGATCGAGCAAATCCCTTCCTGAACTTCATGACTTCGGCCAACCAGGTTCTGCGCCAGGTTCTGCGTTGGATCATCGCATTGACCCCGATCGGTTCAGCCGCGCTGCTCGCAAACGCTGTCGTGAGCTACGGCTGGGACGCGATGTCCGCGCTGGGCAGCTTCGTTGCTGCTGTTTACGCCGGGCTGGCGATCGTGCTGCTGGGTGTCTATCCATCCCTGCTTGCGCTGCACAAGATCGACCCGCGCAGGTTCTTTGCGGTGTCCTGGCCCGCCATCCAGATCGGTTTCCTGTCTCGCTCCTCGGTCGGCACGATGCCGGTCACCGAGGAAGTGACCGAGAAGTTGGGCGTCCCCCGGGCTTACGCCGCTTTTGCCGTGCCGCTCGGATCGACGACGAAGATGGACGGCTGCGCGGCGATCTATCCCGCAATCTCGGCCATATTCGTGGCGCAATTCTACGGAATCGCGCTGCAGCCTTCGGACTACGTGCTGATCGCTTTCGTCAGCGTCATCGGATCGGCAGCGACGGCAGGCCTTACCGGCGCTGTCGTGATGTTGACGCTAACGCTATCGACGCTCGGCCTTCCGCTGGAAGGGGCGGGGTTGCTGCTGGCTATCGACCCGATCCTCGACATGGGCCGTACGGCGGTCAACGTGGCGGGACAAGTGCTTGTCCCGGTGATCGTCTCGAAGCGCCTCGGACTGCCGGAAACCGCGTCCGTCACCATCTCGAATGAGCAAATATCGGAACATATTGAATAAAATCGACTGACAGACATCACCGGGCATGTAATGCGGCTCTGGCTCAACAAGGGCCCCAGTAGAATCAGATGTGTTCAGGTCCCGTCGCGCCCGACCGCAAAGCGGTTTCGCGGCATGAGGAGAAAATCATGAAATTCACGAATGCTCTGGCGCTCACCGCCGTATCGACCGTCGCCATTGCTCAGGCTCAGGTGGCCGGCGCACAGGAAACGGCTGCGGCTGCAGACACCGACAGCGAGATCGTCGTCACCGGCAGCCGCGCCCAGGGGCGCTCGAAGCTCGACACCGCATCTCCGGTGGACGTCGTGACGATCCAGGATCTGAAGCAGCAGGGCACGACCGAGCTTGGCACCGCGCTTGCCAACTCGGTTCCTTCGATCAGCTTCCCGCGCCCGTCCGCCACGGATGGCACCGACGCGATCCGTCCCGCCACCCTGCGCGGTATGAGTCCGGATCAGACGCTCGTCCTCATCAACGGCGTGCGCGCGCATACGTCGGCCTCGCTCAACGTCAACGGTGTGGTGGGGCGCGGCTCGGCAGCGGTCGATCTTAACACGATCCCATCCACCGCGCTCCAGTCGATCGAAGTGCTGCGTGACGGCGCTTCGGCGCAGTATGGTTCGGACGCCATCGCCGGTGTCGTCAACCTGCGCCTGCGCGAAGCGGACCACGGCGGCGGCGCCACCGTTACTTACGGGATCTACGACACGCAGATCGACACCGCGCGCGACAGCCGCCACGTCACCGGTGAAAGCACCGTGACCGCTGCCGGCTGGCAGGGCATCAAGCTGGGACAGGACGGCTTCCTGACCGTTTCGGGCGAATACACCAAGCGCAACCCCACCAGCCGCGGCGACGTGGACCCGCGCCTTGCCACTCCCGTAGTCGACAACCGCTTCGGCGATCCGGAAGTCGAAAGCTACTCGGTCTACGTCAACTCGGCCAAGCCGCTGAACGAAACCTGGGAAGTCTACGCCTTCGGCGGCTACCAGTACCGCGATTCCAGCTCGGCAGCTTTCCCGCGGCTGGATTTGGCCGCGGCGGCTTATGGCCTCGACGGCTTCCTGCCGAAGATCAATACTCACTCCAAGGACCTGACGGTAACCGGCGGCCTGCGCGGCGAGATCGCGGGATGGAAGACCGACCTCAACGTCAGCTATGGCCGCAATCGGATCGACTACCGGACCCGCGATTCCGCCAATTACACGTACGGGGCGGCCAGCCAGACGGAGTTCTACGATGGCGCTTCGATTTACGACCAGTGGGTCGCAGGCATCGATTTTTCCAAGCAGTTCGACGTATTCCAGTCGCTGAACGTAGCATGGGGCGTCGAAGGCCGCCGCGAAAGCTACGAGATCAAGGCGGGCGAGGCCGCGTCCTACGGCTACGGCACCGCCTATCCGAACGCGACGCCAGGCGCGCAGGGCTTCCCAGGTTTCTCGACGCTCAACGAAGTAAACGAGCACCGCCAGAACGGCTCCATCTACCTCGACCTCGAAGCGCAGGTGACGGACAAGCTGCTGGTCGCTCTGGCAGGACGGGGCGAGAAATATTCGGACTTCGGCAGCACCGGCACCGGCAAGCTGTCGCTGCGCTATGACTTCAGCCCCGCCTTCGCGATCCGTGGCACCGCCTCGACGGGCTTCCGTGCCCCCAGCCTGATCCAGCAGTATTACACCTCGATCACCTCGGTCATCCAGAACGGAAATCAGATCGTTACGGGCACCTATCCGTCCACTTCGGCGGAAGCGACCTCGCTCGGCGGCAAGGCGCTGGAGGCTGAAAAGTCCACCAACCTGTCGGCTGGTTTCGTGCTGCGCACCGGCGGCTTCTCGCTTACGGTGGACGGCTATCGCATCCACGTGCGCAACCAGATCGGCCTGTCGGAGAACATCGCCGTCACGACGATCCCGAACGTCTCTGCCGCGCGCTTCTTCCTGAACGGGCTGGCCACCACCACCAAGGGCATCGACGCGGTCGCCAACTACAAGATCGTCACCGAAGGCGCAGGCACTTTCGACCTCACCGTTGCAGGCAACGTCAACGACATCAAGGTGACGAAGGTGCCCGCCAACACGGCCTTGTTCGCCCGCAGCCGCATCTTGACAATCGAGGACGGAACTCCCGGTGAGAAAGTCTCCGGTACCGTGGTGTGGACCGGCGATACGCTAGGCGCCACCGCACGCGTCACCTATTATGGCGACGTTCTTCAGCCCGGCACCGTCGCCACCAGCGACCTTCACACCGGCAAGCGCGCGATCACGGACCTCGAACTGCGCTATCAGCCCAAGGATGCGTCGTTCAACCTGGCGCTGGGCGCGAGCAACCTGCTCGACGTCTATCCCAAAAAGGTGCCCGCAGCGCTCAACACCACTGGTGTGACTGCGTTTCCCTACTACTCGCCGTTCGGCTTCAACGGCCGTTATCTGTATGTCCGTGCCGGACTGAGTTGGTAACAGTCCGTGAACATCTGGCCGCCGTGCGTGAAGCTGACGGCCAGATGATCGGTCGATGGTGTAGGCAGGTCGCCACACCATGGCTTAAAGATCAGAATTTCGTCCTGAGCGTGACACCGTACGTGCGCGGATCGCCCAGCGTGCCGGTGACTGCGCCGGTAGTTCCCGCGGACAGGCTCAGATAATAGAGCTTGTTTGTCAGGTTGCGCGCCCAAAGCTGAACGTCGAGCACTCCGTCGAGCGCCCGAAAGCCGATGCGTGCGTTGACCAGCGAATAGCCTGGGATCAGCGAGTAGCGCGAAAGGCTTGCAGTGGTGTTGAAGTCGGACCGGTAGCTGTAGTCAGCGCCGAGATAGACCTCGCTGTCGCGGCCGAGCACCGATCCTACGCCCTGACGCGCCTCGCCGCCGGTGGAGGCCGCCCACTTCGATACGCCCGGCAGACGCCGTCCGCTCAGATCGCAGGTGGTCTGCCCGGTGACCTCGATCGGGCACGGCGCATTGGGATAGTCCACGTATTTCGCATCGGTGAACGCGCCCGAGGCGTAGAGTGAGAGCCACGGCGCCGGATTTGCGCGCAGGTCCGCCTCGAAACCGCGCGTGCGCACTTTGCCGACGTTGGTGAAGTAGGACTGGTTGTTGCGCTCCACATCGACCACGGTAGTCTGGTAATCGCTGTCGTCGGTCCAGAACGCGGCGAGGTTGGCGGTCAGCCTGTTGCCGAACCACGCGGTCTTCACGCCCAGTTCGTAGCTGTCGATCGTCTCGGGCTTGATGACCGGATCGGCGGCGAAGGCGCCCGTTGTCACGATGTTGGCAAGGTTCAGGCCGCCGAACTTATGGCCGCGCCCATAGGTCGCATAGACCAGCGCGTCGGGCGTGACCTTCCACGACAGCGTCGCCGAGCCGGACAGGCGGCCTTCCTTCGTGCTGGCGGAATAGGAATTGACGACGCCGTAACGCGACCGGATCGTGTTGGCTGCGGCAAGCTGCGCGGTGGTCAGCCCGTCGAGGCTGGCGCCGGTGGCGGTCTGCTCGAACCAGCCGGTCTTCGTCTCGTAGGTGTAGCGCAGGCCCGTGGTCAGATCGAGCGTGGGCGTCACGTGCCAGATCGTCTGGCCGAAGGCGGCGTAGCTGTTGGTCACCGGGCGCGAGTGGCCGAGGATGGTGTAGCCGTTGAGCGCGGCGGCAGCGGCGGTGCGGTCCACGCTGGGCGCCACGAACCATGCGGCGGCATCGCTGCCATAGGCATTCAGCGCCTCGGCATCGATCGCCTGCCACAGGTAGTAGAGGCCCGCGACGTAATCGACCTTGCGCGTGCCTTCCGAGGCGATGCGCAGTTCCTGGCTGAACTGGCGCTGCTCGTTGCTCTGGTGGAAGTCGGTGCCGGCATCGAGGCTGGTGGAATCGCCGTCATTGTGCGGATACCAGTTCCACGCGCGGTAGGCGGTGACCGAGGTGATCGTATTGCCCGGGATGGTAAGGTCGGCGATCGAGGTCACGCCCCACTGGTTCATCTTGTAGCGCGGATTGGCGTCCACATCGACCTGCCGCGCCGAAGGGTCGATCGGCAGCGGCGTATAGCCGGTGCGCGCGGCGCGGGCGTAATAGTTGTTCGCGAACGCGGTGCCGTTGTCGTACTGGGTCAGCACGCCGGTCAGCACTGCCGCCGCCGTCTTGGAATGCTGGCGGCCATAGTCGCCGATCAGGCGCAGCTTGAAGTTGCTGGCAGGCGTGAACAGCAACTGTCCGCGCAGGCCGAAATCGTGATAATCCTGCGTGTCCGAACCGTCATAGCGGTTGGTCATGTAGCCGTCGCGGTCGGTCTTCGAGACGTAGAGGCGCGCGGCCAGCAGGTCATCCACTAAGGCGCCGCTGGCATAGGCATGGATCTGCCGGAAATCGTAATTCCCGAAGGTCACGTCGCCGCCCGCCTCGGGCTCGAACGTTGGCGACTTGGTGGTGACGACGACCGCGCCCGCCGACGTGTTCTTGCCGAACAGCGTGCCCTGCGGCCCGCGCAGCACTTCGATGCGCTCCACATCCGAGAGGTCGAACACTGCCTGTCCGGGCCGCGCGAGGTAGACCTGATCGACATAGACGCCGACCGCCGGCTCCAGACCGTCGTTGTAGACCGAGACGTTGTTGCCCAGCCCGCGGATGTTGATGCTGGTGTTGCGCGGGTTGGTGTTGGTGACGACGAGACTGGGAGTCAGTTGCTGCAGGTCGCGCAAGTTGTAGGTGCGCGTCGCGGCCAGCTGCTCGCCGCCGAAGGCATTCGCGGCCACCGGCACGTCCTGGATGCGCTCGTTGCGGCGACGGGCGGTGACCATGATATCGAGGCCTCCACCAACTTCTGCGTCGGCAGCGGCTTCGGCGGCTGGTGCCTCTTCGGCGTATGCGGGGACGGCAGCCAGCGCGCTCGACCCGAGCAGGGCGAGCGTGGTGGCACGCAGGAACGTGTTCATGGAAAGACCCTCATTGCATGGCGCGACCGGCGACCGGGCGGCCGCCTGAAACTCAACTATTTGAGTAGAGAACTCATGGTGCGCGGCAACAAAGATTCTCTACATAACTGGTAGAGTAAAACTTTGTGGGCCGCCGGAAATGCTCCCGTTAGGTCTTGCGCTCCCACGCATCGCCACGAACGGAACCGACGTGACCCGCAAGGCCGCCCTGATTGCCGCCGCTCTCATGAGCACTCTGATGACCCGTCCCGCCGCTGCGCAGGCGCTTCCCGCCGCGCCAGTGCCCGCATCGGCTGCCGCACCGGGCACTACGCAGAGTGCTGCGCGTCCGAACTTCCTCGTCATCGTCGCCGACGATCTCGGCTGGTCGGACCTCGGCGCCTTCGGGGGCGAAATCGCGACGCCCAACCTCGACGCGCTGGCCAACAGCGGCGTGCGCTTCACCGGCTTTCACACCGCGCCGACATGTTCGCCGACCCGCTCGATGCTACTGAGCGGCGTGGACAACCACGAAGCCGGGATCGGGACCATGGTGGAATCGCGCCCCGCCACCCTTGCCGATCGGCCCGGCTACGAAGGCTATCTCAACGACCGCGTCGCCTCGATCGCGGAGCTGCTGCAACAGGGCGGCTACCGCACGCTGATGTCCGGCAAGTGGCACCTCGGCCTCACCGAGGATCGCGGCCCGGCGGCACGCGGGTTCGACCATTCCTATGCGCTGCTGCAGGGGCTGGGCAATCACTTCGGCGCCGACCAGAATGCGGCGTGGACCAAGGCTAAGGCCAATTCGCTCTACCGGCAGGACGGCAAGCTGGTGAAGTTCCCGGTCGGTCACTACTCGGCGGACGAGTTCGCCGACAAGCTGATCGGCTTCCTTGATGAAGGGGCCGCCGACAAGCGCCCGTTCTTTGCCTACCTCACCTTCACGACACCGCACTGGCCGATGCAGGCCCCTTCCGAGACGATCGCGAAGTACAAGGGCCGCTACGACGCGGGCTACGAAGTGCTGCGCGCACAGCGGCTCGAACGGCAGAAGAAGCTCGGCCTCGTCGCGCTCGACCAGCAGCCCCATGCGCTCGACGGCGTGAAGCCGTGGGACAGCCTGACGGCCGAGCAGAAGGCGTTCGAGGCGCGCAAGATGGAAGTCTACGCCGCGATGGTGGACCGCATGGACCAGAACGTGGGCCGCGTGGTCGCCGAACTGAAACGCACCGGCCAGTACGACAATACGGTCATCGTATTCCTGTCCGACAACGGCCCCGAGGGCAGCGAGATCGACGCTCCGTTCCAGGTCCGCGGCGTGCCGGGCGGCGCGAAGAAACTGGGCATCGACAACCGGCTGGAGAACATCGGCAATGCCACCTCCTACGTCGGCTACGGCGCGGGCTGGGCGCAGGCCAACAGTACCCCGTCGTGGCTGGTGAAGGGCTATCCCACCGAAGGCGGCACGCGGGTCTCGGCTTTCGCCTCGGGCAAGGACGTCGTCGGCAATCGCATCGCACGCGGCTATCTGAGCGTCACCGACATCGCGCCGACCCTGCTCGACCTTGCCGGGCTGACCCAGCCGACCACTTATAAGGGCCGCACGATCCTGCCGTTCGAGGGGCACAGTCTGGTCCCCGTCCTGGCCGAGAAGGCCAGCGAAGTGCGCTCGCCGGACGAGCCGGTCGGCACCGAGCTGTTCTATCGCCGCGCGCTGCGCAAGGGCGACTGGAAGGCGGTCTACCTGCCGAAATCCGGCTCAACCTACCCGCGCGACGGGGTTGGCGAGGGCAAGTGGCAGCTCTTCAACCTTGCGACCGACCCGGCCGAAAGCACCGACCTTGCCGCCAGCCATGCGGACAAGCTGGCCGAACTAACAGCGGACTGGGATCGCTACGCCGCGCAGAAGGGCGTGGCACTTCCCGAGGATGCCGCAACCCCTGCGGCAAAGCCCTGAAGCGGGCGGCTTGAGCGGGCGGGGGCGTGCCGGGTGCGTTGCCCGGTGCGCCGCCAGCCGCTAGGTCCAGGTCGAGGATAAGGACGGGTGATCTTTTTGCAGGACGGCATCGCAATGACGGATGCGCAACGTGAGGCGCCGGCCGGGATGGTCCGTATTCCCGGCGGCACTTTCGCGATGGGATCGGAAACCTTCTATCCCGAGGAAGCGCCCGTGCGCCGCGTTTCGGTCGATGGGTTCTGGATCGATGCCACGCCCGTCACCAACCGCCAGTACGCACGGTTCGTCGCGGCGACCGGCTATCGCACCGTCGCCGAAGTCGCGCCCGATC
This sequence comes from Novosphingobium sp. HR1a, assembly GCF_015594425.1. Classification (NCBI taxonomy): domain Bacteria; kingdom Pseudomonadati; phylum Pseudomonadota; class Alphaproteobacteria; order Sphingomonadales; family Sphingomonadaceae; genus Novosphingobium; species Novosphingobium sp. HR1a. Next base: position 36,927 of record NZ_JABXWS010000030.1, on the reverse strand, counting down.
CTGCGCAGTACCCCGGCATGCCGCCCGAGATGGCGCAGCCCGGCTCGCTGGTCTTCCACAAAACCGCCGCCCCGGTCGATACCGGCAATCCCGCCAACTGGTGGCGGTTCGACTTCGGCGCCGACTGGTGCCATCCACTGGGACCGGATCGCGACGTCGAGGCGCTCGGCTTGTGGGACCATCCGGTCGTCCAGATCGCCTATGCCGACGCGCAGGCCTATGCGGACTGGGCAGGCAAGGACCTGCCGACCGAAGCCGAATTCGAGTTCGCCGCACGCGGCGGGCTGGACGGCGCGGACTATGCCTGGGGCGACGAATTGGCGCCGGACGGCGCGATGCTGGCGAACTACTGGCAGGGCCTGTTCCCCTTCGCCAACCAGATCCTGGACGGCTGGGAACGGACCTCGCCCGTCGGGACCTATCCTGCCAACGGCTACGGCGTGTTCGACATGATCGGCAACACCTGGGAATGGACCAGCGACTGGTGGAGCGAGACGCCCGAAGTGGCCCGCAAGAAGGTAGGCCGATCGTGCTGCACGCTAAGCAACCCGCGCGGCGGCAAGCTCAAGGACAGTTTCGATCCCGCCCAGCCGGGCGTGCGGATTGGCCGCAAGGTGCTCAAGGGCGGTTCTCACTTGTGCGCAGCGAACTATTGCCAGCGCTACCGCCCCGCCGCGCGCCATCCCGAGATGATCGACACTTCCACCTCGCACATCGGCTTCCGCTGCGTTCGACGTTGAATCGTTTGCTGGCATTTCGTTTCAGTCACGCAGGTGCGCGACATCAATGCCTTTAGTCAGAGCAGAGACCGAGAGCGCCCCAAGCGGACTGAATGTCGGCTTTCCAATGGCCGCCTCTCCGAAGGCGACTGACCGGAATGTCCCAATTGCCGAACGCCCGACAATGGGTGGTGGATCAGCCTCATATTATACGAGTGGGCGATTTTCCCATTCTCGCAAATCGCTTATAAGCACCAAACAATTATGGATTGCCCCGAACGTTGATCTAGCATCCGATGAGGAAGACGATATCGGCGACAGACGCAAAGTCCAAACTGCCCACCATCTTCCAAGACGTGGCTGACGGGCACTGCTATCTTGTCACCATCCATGGACGAGCAATCGCGCAAATCGGTCCAGTCGCACCGTCTGGTAGGCTTGCGCTCGCCGCACGCGCGGCCCTGCTTGCACGCCTTGAGCGCCAGACGATCATCCGTACCAGCGCCTGGACACGCGATGATTTGTACAATGGCGATCGGTAAAATACGCCGCGGTCACCTTGGCAGCGTCGATGACGGAACTGGCAGGCGACACGATCAATCGGCATCAATCAAGCCACTCGATCCCGACCTGCGCCTCCAGGATGCGTGCCGCATGAGCGATATGCTTCAGCGAAGGGCGACGGCATGATTTCTGGAAGAAACGCCCCGTCCCTGCCCGCTTGTCCAGTTCAACAAAGGAGATTTGCATCTCTTTTGACCGGCGACGGATCGCATCGAGCGTGGGGTCTTCGAACGTTACCAAACTCGGTTGTCTTCGGACGGCGCCGATATGGGATGCCTTGCTCTTGATTTGACACAAGCGCAGTCCGGGGAAGAGCTTGATGAGTTCATTGTCGGACACGCTGTCACGATAAGCAGCATGAAGGCGTAGCACTTCCTTGTTGGTCCAGACATGGCGCCGGACCACGATCCCGATTCTCCGCACACGATGCTTGATAGCTGCAACGGTCCGACCAGGCAGCAGGCGCCGCAATGCGCGATAGTCTGGGTAGATTTCCCGCAGCACCTGGTCCTCCACCTCAGACCAAAACGGCTCAGATATGCCCTTTGCCTGATCGCTTCCGGAGCTAGGCATGGGCCCAGAATATCGTGGGTCGCCCGCCCAGAAGGATCATCGCCCGCTGGAGAGCGCGCCAATCCATGTAGCTGGGCGATACGAAATATCGCCGCCTGCCAACAAAGGCGTCGAGGTCCGTCATCGAAAGGCGGCATTCGAACGCGCGTTTGCGAATGCTGTCGACAAGCGGCATTCCAGTTGGCGTGGGCGCACGCCGGGGGCGACGATATCCCTTATCGCGGGCCTTCCTCCATATTTGCGAGCGGGTCTTGCCTGGAAACATCTCGAGTAATTCCGACATGGGAATGCCTGCCACATAGGGCTTCCGCAGGCGAATAGCCTCATCGCTGGTCCATATCCGGCGAGAAGGTACGAGCCCCAATTGCCGCGCCTTGTGCATAACAGCTGCAAGGGTTCTGCGCGGCAGAGCCACGCAGGCAGCTTTCCTGTCGGGAAAGGCAGCGCACAAACGGGCGATCTCGTCATCAGTCCAGACCGGATCGCCGGCGATGGTGCATCCGGTTCGCTCGATATGACGGAGCAAAGCCATGCGCCCGCGTTCGCCGCGACTCTGACCATCAAAAGGAATCATGCTGCGCCCCGAGCGTTTCGGTCGTCGCTCAGAATTGGGGACAATCTATACGCCCATATGACATCGGCCCCAGAATATGACGCAGTTTGGAAGAAATCAGCTAACCCAACCGGCGGCACAGGATCTGTAGCCAGGAGCGCAGAATCCGGCCCAAAGGGCAAGCGTCGGCACAATCGGCACTTCAGTGCCCTACCCCCTTACGTCGCGAAGCGCCTTGCTGCATCATGATCGTGGTCCAACAGATGGCTGGATGTGCCACAGGCCCTGCGGGGTTCTGAACTGCCAGCCCGATCGGAAGGCCACGGTTGCAAGCATACAGGCTTGCAACCTGCTCATTGAACATGTGGATAGGGTCAACAAGCGAGGTGCGATCCCTGGCCCATCAGCAGCGGAGGCGCCACAGTTTCCGACAGGGATTCTAAGCTGCCGTTTTTCTGTCGATGGAGAATCAGCCTGCAATCCGATAACGGCCGTATCCGGTCTTCTGGAGCAGCCCTTCGTGACACATGCGGGAGAGATAACAGCGAGGGATACCAATGCCTGTGAGGTCCTTGGTTCTCACTTCGCCCCGCTCGCGCACGAAAGCCACGGCACGTTCTCTCAAGGATTCTTTAGGACTTCCTGCTGATTTGATACGTTCCTTACGATCGCGATCACGCTTGCGAACCCCATGCGTGGGTTCTCGTGGCAATGACAAAGGCGCATCCTTCGCAAATTCGCAAGACTGGACCGCCACCTTTAGCAATGAATTTCTTGCCATAGCGCGATATCGTGATATGGTTTTTCTTGCTTCATCGGATACGAATATTGAATTTTTTTAGACGTATACTGAAATGGGAGCCAACTTCTTCCGCTCCAGATCATGATCACAGGATGATGACCGCCCGACCCCAAGCGGGCGCGCGACAGCGGATAATACTTCCAAAGATCAGCTTCTTACCGTCTCCGATCGAATCCGGTTCGGCAGCGCGCGGCCGGCTGCGAAGTCGCTTACGCTCTGCAGTGTGGTCCGCGCGATCGCGTCCAGTGCTTCCTCGGTGAGGAATGCCTGGTGCCCGGTCATCAGCACGTTGGGGAACGTCAGAAGCCGCTGCAGCAGGTCGTCGTCGATGATCTCGCTGGACAGGTCGTCGAAGAAGACCCCCGCCTCCTGCTCATAGACATCGAGGGCGACGCCGCCGACGCGGCGCTGCTTGAGCGCCTCGATCAGCGCGGCGGTGTCGATCAGGGCGCCGCGACTGGTGTTGACCACAACAAGACCCGGCCGCGCCGCCACGAGGACGGCGGCATCGATCAGGTGATACGTATCCGGCGTCAGGGGACAGTGCAGCGTGACGATTTCCGATTCGCGGAGCAAAGCCTCTCGCTCGACGTAGCGCACGCCGATTTCGACCAGCCCCTCATCGACCACCGGATCGCTCGCCAGCACGTCGCAGCCGAACCCGGCGCGCAGCGTGCGGGCGACGAGAGCGCCGATCTGGCCGGTGCCGACGACGCCCGCCACCCGGCCATGGAGATTGCGGCCGACAAGCCCGTCCAGCGCGAAGTTGTTCTCCCGCACCCGCGACCACGCGCGGTGGATCTTGCGGTCAAGCGAGAGCAGCAGCCCGACGGAGAATTCCGCCACAGCATGGGGCGAATAGGCGGGCACCCGCACCACCGCGATCCCGAGCCGGTCGGCGGCGGCAAGATCGACGTTGTTGTACCCCGCGCACCGCAGCGCCAGCAGCCGCACGCCTGCACTCGCGAGCGCTTCGAGCACGGCCCGGTCGGCCTTGTCGTTGACGAAGACGCAGACCGCCTCGTGCCCTTCGGCGAGCCGGGCGGTCGAGAGCGTCAGGGGAGCATCGAGGAATTGCAGGTCGAAACCATGATCCGCATTGGCAGCTGACAGAAACGTGCGGTCATAGCTACGGGTGCCATAGACGGCGATGCGCATCGTTCGACCTCGTTCGAATGGACCGGCGCGACGATGCCCGCCCCGGCAGGTCCTGTCCACCGCGGCCTTGCGCCGGACCGCATCGGGGCTATCGTAGGGCCATGTCTCGCATCCGCATCGCCGCCCTCTCCGCCCTGCTTCCCCTGACCTTCGGCGCGGCGCCGGCCCTCGCAGCGCTATCGCCTGCCGAACGCCAGATCGTGAGCACCGCCGATGCGGGCACGGAAAGCGATATCGCCCTGCTCGAAAAGCTCGTCGCGCAGAACAGCGGCACCCGTAATCTTGACGGCGTGCGCAAGGTGAACGCCATGGTCGCGCCCGAATTCGCGGCGCTGGGCTTCGAGACGCGCTGGGTGCCGATGGATGCGGTGGGCCGCGCCGGGCACCTCATCGCCACGCACAAGGGCAAGCGCGGGACGACCCGGATGCTGCTGATCGGCCATCTCGATACCGTGTTCGAGCCAGGCTCCCCCTTCCAGACCGCCCGGCGCGAGGGCACCATGCTGCACGGCCCCGGCGCGGCGGACGACAAGGGCGGCGTCGTGGTGATGCTCGCCGCTCTCAAGGCGATGAAGGCGGCGGGCACGCTGGCGGGCGCCAACATCGAGGTCGTCCTCACCGGCGACGAGGAGGCTGCGGGCGAGCCCGTCAGCCTCGCCCGCGCCGACCTGGTCGCGGCGGGCAAGCGGGCCGACGTCGCGCTCGATTTCGAGGGGCTGGTGATCGTCGACGGACAGGACTACGGCTCGGTCGCGCGGCGCTCGGCGGGGGATTACACGATCACCGCCAGCGGGATCACCGCGCATTCCAGCGGCACCTTCTCGCCGGAGGTAGGCGACGGCGCCGTCTTCGAACTCGCGCGCATCATCACCGCCTTCCGCGAGGAATTGCCCGAGCCCAACCTGACCTTCAACATCGGCCTCGTCGGCGGCGGCGCCACGGCAGCGCTCAGCGGGGACGAGGCGCAAGTCACCGCCACCGGCAAGACCAACATCATCCCGCCCGTCGCGATCGCCAAGGGCGACTACCGCGCTCTGACGCCCGAGCAGGTCGAGCGGGTCAAGGCCAGGATGCAGGCCATCGTCGCCCGTCACCTGCCGCGTACCGACGCGGCCATCCGTTTCAAGGACGGCTATCCGCCGATGGCGCCCACGCCCGGCAACCAGGCGCTGCTCGACCGGCTCAACACGATCAACACCGACCTCGGTTTGAAGGCCATGCCCGCGCTCGACCCGCTGAAGCGCGGTGCGGGCGACATCAGCTTCGTCGCACAGTACGTCGATGGACTGGCAGGGCTCGGCCCGTCGAGCAGCGGCGATCATACACCCGAGGAGCGCGTCGACCTTTCCAGCTTCCCACGCCAGATCAAGCGCGCCGCCCTGCTCATGACCCGCCTGAGCCGTGAGCCTGCCGGGCGCTGACAGCCTTTTCCGTCATGGTGCATGCCCTGATCCGCGCCATCGTAAATTAACCATTTGCTGCCAGACGGCCCCGGCCATAAGGGGCCGCAAATGAGCTTTCCGGACGTCGATACGCTGCGCCTGTGCAGCATCCTCGCCTCGATGGCGTTCGGCATCGTCTTCACGGTGCTGTTCTTGCGCGCCCGCAGCGAGCGGCACTTCCTGTGCTGGGGCATGTCCTCGCTGCTCTACAGCGGCGCGATCCTCCCCTTTTCGTTCGCGCCGCTGCGCACGCCTGTCATCGTCACCCTGCTCTATGCAGTGCTCGGAATGACCAACGTGCTGCCGGTGGCCGGCGCTCGCCTGCTGGAGGGACACAGCGCCTTCGTGCGCTGGATGATCATTCCCATCGCCAGCGCCGCCCTGGGCCATGGCCTGCCGCTTGTGCTGGGCGCCGCGGGGCTCGTTCAGCCCTACGGCATCTGGCAGACGATAGGCGATGCGCTGGGCCTGTCGATCTCGATGGGGCTTTCCGGGTACATCCTGGCCTTCACCGGCAACGCGGCGCAATCGTCCGGGCGGCGCATGGCGGGACTGTCGATGCTGGCCTACCTGCCGGGCTACATGCTGTCGATCGTCGCGACGATCTGGGCGATGCCCGGAGACGAGTGGGTGGCGCTGCTGGCCATGCTGTCCGACCAGATCCTGCTCGGCGTGCTCAACCTCGGCCTACTGGCGATCCCGGTGGAACTAGTACAGAGCCGCCTGCGCGACGCTGCCTTGCGTGACATGCTGACGGGCACGTGGAACCGGGCCGGGCTGGAACACGTGGCGCCCCGCTTCCTCGTCGCGGGGGCCGGAGTGATTGCCCTCGACGTCGATCACTTCAAGTCGATCAACGACCGTTTCGGCCATGCCGCCGGAGACGAGGTGCTGGCGACCATCGGGCAGGAAGCGCGGCAACTGGCGGCGAAGTCGTCCGGGCAGGTGATCCGCCATGGCGGCGACGAGTTCCTCGTGCTGCTGCCGCCCGCGCAGGATGCACAAGCCTTCGCGCGGACGCTGAAGACCTACCTTGCCGACCATGGCGCCGGATCGGGCTGGGGCGTCAGCATCGGCATCGCGCATGTCGCTGCCGGGGACGCGACGCTGGGCGAAGCGGTGAAGCGGGCCGACGCCGCGCTCTATCAGGCCAAGGCGGCGCGCGCGCCCTTCGTGCCGGTCATCTGACGGCTCAGGCCAGAGCCAGTCCCCCTGCTCCCACGCACGAGACGACCAGCCCGATCTGGAGCGCACGGCGGAAACGCGGCGGCGCGAAAGGCGCAAAGGCCGCCGCCAGCACCAGCGCCGACCCGATCCAGAAGATCGCCGCGAACGGTGCTGCGTTGCCGATGACGAAACGCGCCACCAACGTCAGGGCAAGCGCCATGGGGCTCCCCCATACCACCGCGTCCCATGCCTTGAGCAGACGCGGTTCGTCGTGGCCGCGCCGCCGCCGCTTGCCAAGCCAGATGTAGGTTCCGGTCGCGCAGATCGCCGTCAGCGCCGTGCCGAACAGAACGTAAGCCAGCTTGACCGGCAATCCGCCGAAATTCCCGAAGTGCAGCCGGTAGTTGGAGGCCGCCGCCTGCTGCCCCAGTTCGCCGTCCGCGAGGCCCGCAACGCCGAGGAAGCGTCCGCCCGCATCGAAACGGTAACTCTCACCGAAGATCAGGCGCCTTGCGTGGAGCGCGGAGACCTGAATCTCCTGCCCGCGCGTCAGCGGATCGTGGAGCGTCACGTAAGTGATCGTCACTTGCGGATAATGCCGCGCCATGTAGTCGAGCGCCGCCGCCACGTTGGGCGCCGGAGCAACGCGCTTGTCGGGCTTGCCCTCCTCGCCGAACAGGGGCTGGTACACCGCCTCTATATCGCCGCCATGGTCGAGCGAGGCGATGGCGTAAGCCGTGATCGACCCGAGCCCGATCACCGCGCCGGTCAGCGCCACGGCCACCGTGAAGGGCAGCGACCATACGCTCATCCGGTTGTGCCAGTCCGCCAACCCGAGCCCGGTCTGGTTGCGCGCGCGCAGCAGGAAGGCATCGCGGAAGATACGCGGATGCGCGATGACGCCGGTGAGCGACAGCGCCAGCATCATCACCCCGAGGATGCCGACGATCGACATGCCCACGAGCGCCGGCAGGTTCAGCGTGTAGTGAAGCTCCACCAGGAAGTCCGACCAGCCGATCTCCTCGGCATTGGCGAGCCGGCCATCCGCCGCGACATGGGTGGCGCGGGTGTCGGTGGTGATGGTCGTGCGCGGCAGTTCCTCGACCGGCATGTGGACGTAGAGGTGCGTGGTGACCGGCCCGCCCTGCTCGGCCTTCAGCGCCGCTTCCACGCCGCGCTGGACGGCGACGGGCGCGATGGTGGCCATCTCGGGCGCCTTGTCCTGCTCGGCGCGCTGGAGTTCTGCGTAGAACACCGCGATCGTCCCCGTCAGGCTGACGATGTAGAGCAAGGCGCCAGCGATCAGCCCGATCGCGGCATGGGCCGACAGCGCGCGCTTGACGGTGGAAGGTTCGGGAGCGGTCGTCATGAAAGCAGTCCTGCGGCCAGCGCGGGCCATGTCGGCAAAGAGGAAATGGCCAGCACCTTGATCTGCCCGCGCCGCGCAGGCTGCATCAGCACCGCATAGGCGATGAGCATCCACGCCAGCGGCATGGCGAAGAACGCCAGCGCCAGAGCATTGGCGAGGCTCCATCCCAGCATCCGCCCCAGCGCCGCAATCGCCAGCGCCGCGCCCACCGAGGGCAATGCCGAGACGATGCCGACCAGCACGAACGTCAGCACGCGCCCGCCGAGGCGCAATGGTTCACCGCTCTCGGGCAGCATTCCGGCGCGGCGGTTGGAAGCGGCAACCTTCGCAGGCTCCGAGACAAGCGCCGCATGGACCAGCAGCACGAAGGCCGCGCCCATCGACCAGAGCGCAGCAATGGAGGTGCCCCACGCCCCGGCGCCCATCCAGCCGACCACTGAGGAAACGAGCAGAAGCGCCCAGCCGAGGGCATTCAAAGGCATCGAGCGCCGGGCTTGCCGCCACGCAAGGCGCAAGGCCGCGACACCGGCAATGCCCGCCGCGGAGGCGAGCGCCAGAAGCATGTCGCCGGACGTCACTGCTTGCTGCTCGGGCCGAAGAATCGAAATGCGCGCATCATTGTCCCTTGCCTCTCTCAAAGGTCAACTAATGCGATCAATTTTCAATAGCAAGGTAAGGGCTGGTTTGCTCTGGACCCGCTCCGGAGACCACCATTGCTTCGTTTACAAAGATGGGGCTGCGATGGGCTTGGAGTGGACCGAGGGTGAGTGTTTGTCTGAAAACATCATCCGTCATCCCCGCGAAGGCGGGGATCCATCTGACGCCGGTGCAACCGGCACCGTCAGGAAGGAGATGGGCTCCCGACTTCTCGGGAATGACAATGATACAGGTGACGGCGATCACGCTGTAGAATCGAGAACTAGAAAGAAGGACGCGGCCTTCACCGCGCCCCTCCCCTCCGCCAATCAGAACTTGATCGAAACGCCTGCTGTCGCGCGGTCGGTGTGGTAATCACCCTGCCGCACGATCGCATATTCGACGCGCATCTTGATGCCGTTGGTCAGCTTGAGCCCCAGTTGGCCGCCCGCCTCGAACGAGTCCTTGTCGGCATCGACGCTCGACACCAGCCAATCCGCCGCGCCCAGTTCGGCGGTGCGCACGGCCGTCGCGTCCTTGAGTTCGTGGCGCCAGTTGCCGAACAGACCGGCCTCGACCGGATTGCCGACGCCGATCGCCAGTTCCGCGCCCAGCTTGGTCCGTGCGCTGGTCCACTTCTCGCTCGGCATGGTTAGGCCGATGACGGTGGAACCCGTTTCGGCCACCGAACCCGCTTTGCTGCGCGCGATCTCGATCCCGGCGACGGGCCGGATCACCGAACGATCGCCGAGCTTGAGGTCTACCTTGGCTTCCAGTGCGGCCGTCAGCGTCTTGATCTTGTAGCTGTCGGTGGCGCGCTGGTTGCCGGTCATCAGGCCGACGTTGCGGATCGTATCGAGGCTCGCCTCGTTGTAGCCCACCACGAGGCCCAGCGAGAGTGCACCGAAACGATGCGCGCCGTAACCGAAGGCGGACCAAGTCTTGATGGCCGCCGAACTGCCGACATCGCTGTACATGTCGCCGTCTGTATAGCTGCCGCCGATACCGATCCGGGTGCCGTCGATGTTCACCGCGTTGATGCCTGCGATCACGCCGTGCGCCTTGCGGTCGTAGCCATAAGCGATGCCGTCCTCGCCCACTTCGGTGGACTGGCCGATGTAGCGACCCCATGCGGTCGCACCCTTGCGGGTCGATTCCACGCCGCAGCCATCGTCGGTGCCTTGCGGCGCCGGGTCGGTGAACTGGCCGGGCGTCTGCACCGCAGGCGAGCAGCCCCAGGGTTCCTGCGCGGCGCTCAGCGCGGTCTGGCTGATGTCGCGCGCAGAACTCAGCGCCATCTGCAGCGTGTCGGCATGGATCTCGCCGCTGATCTGCGAGAAGGCATAGCCCAGTTCCCCTGCGTCGTAGCCGTAGAGGCCGCTGAACAGCGGATAGTAGGCTCCGCTGCGCGCGCCGGCCGCCGGACGGACGCCGTCGAGCCCGGCCGCTGCCCATACCGCGTTGCGCTTCCATCCCGCGCCCGCGCCGAACGTGGCGAAGCTGGTCGGGGTCACCGCCGCGAGCACCTGCGTCGAGCGATAGATCACGTCGAAGCGCGTGTTGGCCGCAAGTCCCGAACTCGGCTGCACCACCGAATCGAACGCCCCCGAGCCGACCGCGCCGCCATCGACGATCACGAAGGTATCGCCCACCACCGGGGTGAAGGTGTTGTTGCCGCCAGTGATCCCGCGCAAGGTCGGCGCGAGGATGCCGTTGGGCTGGAACGTCGCGCCGGTGGTCAAAGCCAGGCGATCGTAAGTGCCCGCACCGCCCGCCGCGTTGTAGGTGCGGCCGTCGATCTCGACTTCGAAGGTCGCGTCGTCGGCAAGGGTCACGTCACCCGCCGCGACGACCAGCGTGCCGGGGCTGTTGCCCGGGGCGAGCGTGCCGCCGGAATTGACCGTGACGTCGGCCACGATCGTGCCGCTGCCGCCCAGCCGCGCGCCGTCGTTGACGGTGACACTCGCGGCCGAGAGCGCCGAATTGACCAGCAGCGCACCGCCATCGACCACGAAGCCTTCGTTGAGCGTGCTGATCGCGCTCGACAACGTCAGGGCGCCCGCGCCGGTCTTGGTCATGCCGCCAACGCCGGTCAGGCCGCCGGTCAGCCCGACGTCGAAGCCGTTGCTGTCGATCGTGCCGCCCTGGCTCTGGACCGTGAACGCGGTGGCCACGTCACCGCCCGAGGCGAACTGCAGGGTGCCGCCGACGAAGTTCGGATTGACGTCGCCATCGTTTACTTCCTGCGTCGTGTAGAACGCCTTGGCGAGATCGATGTCTGGAATGTCGCCGCCGATCGGGATCAGCACGTCGGAGCCGCGCGTAAGGTCGGTCGCGGGGTCGAAGTCGACGTTCGCGTTGGCGCTGGGAATGGCATTGCCGAAGCCGTCGACGTAGACATAGCCCGAGTGCGCGCCGTATGGGCAGTCGAGCGCTACGAAAAGCAGATCGTAGTCATGGCCCGCGACCATGTCGATGTCCTCGACCTTCCAGTCGCTCGTCACGTAACGCCCGGCCTGGCGGAAGATCGTCGTGTTCTGCGCGGTATAGGCGCTGTAGGCGATGTTGTTGATGACCTTGCCGGTCGTCTTGTCCACCACCTTGATGATGAACGAGGGACTGTCGGTCGCTCCGTGCGACGGCTCGAGTATCGCATTCCAGGCGTAGTAGAGCTTGTTGCCGGTGTAATTGGCGACCGACTGAGAGAGCGCGGTGACGCCATAGTTGGGGCTCATGTCGTTGAGCCGGATCGCGTGGTTGCCCGCGAACACGGTCGGCGTGCCGGTGAACGGATCGAGGTCGCCCGCATTGGTGATGGTGTAGGAATTGGGCGCCCCTGCCCAGGTCGAGTCCGCAGGCGGCCATTGCGCCGTGCTGGTCCAGGTGCCCCCGGTGAGCACCCAGCCGGTGGTGTCGCCGCTTTCGAACCCCGGATTGATGACGGTTTGCCCCAGGACCGGCGCCGCCAGAGCCAGAGAAGCCGCAAGCGCCATGGCGCTGACCGCCCCCCGCGCGTTGATCAGGCGCGCGTTGATCAGGCACGGGGCCGCGTTCACGGCAAGCGTGTTGGGTGTCGCACTACCAAACATGATGTCCCCCTCATGACGAAGCAAAGATGCCTCGAGCGCAGGGACTAACTCACGCAAAGACGGGCGAATAGTAATCAACCCTGTCAGGAAAATTACAAGGCCGGTTATCTTGTTAACAGAGAGACTTTTACTAGTGTATACTTAGATACACTCGAAATCCCAAGTTTCTGGAAGACATACGAAAAAGGCGTCGCCGGTGTACGGCGACGCCTTTTCGAACATATGCGGTGCGATCAGGCCAGCACGCCGTGGCAGTGCTTGTACTTGTTGCCGGAACCGCAGGGGCACGGCGCATTGCGGCTAATCTGGAGATCGGCCCAGGGGTTGCCCTCGCCGCTTGCACCTGCCGGAGCACCTTGCACGACACCCTCGGGGCTGCCCGCGAGGTTGCCGAACAGTTGCGCCATCTGCGCCGAACCATCGCCGTCCGCCGAATCGTCGAGGCCGGTGAACGGGTCGATGTGGCCGGTCAGGAAGTCCGGCAGTTCAGGCAGCTGCGTCTGCTCGGGCATGCGCAGTTCGCTGACCGAGATGATGCGCGTCACGTCTTCGCGGATACCGTCGAGCATGCGCTCGAACAGGCCGAAGGCTTCCTGCTTGTACTCGTTGATCGGCTGCTTCTGGGCATAGGCGCGCAGGAACACCACCTGGCGCAGCGCGTCGAGCGTGGCGAGGTGTTCCTTCCAGTAGTGGTCGAGCCGGTCGAGCAGGATCGACTTTTCCACCTGGCGCCAGATTGCCGGGTCGTCTTGGCTCATCTTCGCGGCCATGTGGGCATCAGCCAGCTCGGTGATGCGCTGCTCGATGTCCTCGGGTTCGAGGCCGTCCTCCTCGATCCACGCCTCGATCGGGGCGTCGATGGCGAGGATGTCCTGCACCTTCTCCTTGAGGACCGCGATGTTCCAGTGCTCGGGGTAGGAACCGGCCGGGCAGGCATCGGCCACCAGCGAGTTGATGGTGTCATGGCGCATGTCCACCACGACATCGTCCACCGCTTCGGCATCCATGATGTCGGAGCGCTGCTCGTAGATCACCTTGCGCTGGTCGTTCATCACGTCGTCGTATTCGACGACTTGCTTGCGCACTTCGTAGTTGCGGGCCTCGACCTTCTTCTGCGCGGTCTCGATGGCCTTCGACAGCCACTTGGAACCGATCGCCTCGCCGTCGGCCAGATTGCTGTTCATCATCTTGGAGAACAGCGTGTCGGGGCCGAAGATGCGCAGCAGGTCGTCTTCGAGGCAGAGGTAGAACTTCGACAGGCCCGGATCGCCCTGACGGCCCGAACGGCCGCGCAGCTGGTTATCGATGCGGCGGCTTTCGTGGCGCTCGGTGCCGATGACGCACAGGCCGCCAGCTTCGAGGACGAGGCGCTTCTGCTCGCCTACCTCGGCCTTGATCTTCGCGATCGCGGCGTCGCGCTCAGGCCCCTCAGGCATGTCGCGCAGTTCGTCCTCGACGCGGAATTCCACGTTGCCGCCCAGCTGGATGTCGGTGCCGCGGCCCGCCATGTTGGTGGCGATCGTCACGGCACCGAGCGAACCTGCCTGCGCGACGATATGCGCTTCCATCTCGTGGAAACGCGCGTTCAGGACCGAGTGCTTCACGCCTTCCTTGTTGAGGAAGTCCGACAGCAGTTCCGACTTCTCGATCGACACGGTGCCGACGAGGACCGGCTGGCCGGTCTCGTACTTCTCGCGGATCAGCTTGGCGATGGCGGCGAACTTGTCGAGCGTGTTCTTGTAGAACTCGTCCTCCTCGTCCACGCGCTGCACCGGCACGTTGGTCGGGATGGTGACAACGTTCATCTTGTAGATGTCGTAGAATTCCGGCGCCTCGGTCGCGGCGGTGCCGGTCATGCCCGAGAGCTTGGGATACATGCGGAAGTAGTTCTGGAAGGTGATCGAGGCGAGCGTCTGGTTCTCCGGCTCGATCTTGACGCCTTCCTTGGCCTCGACCGCCTGATGCAGGCCGTTCGACCAGCGGCGGCCGTCCATCATGCGGCCGGTGAACTCGTCGATGATGACGACCTTCTCGTCCTTGACGATGTAGTCGGTGTCGCGCTTGAACATCATCACGGCCTTGAGGGCCTGGTCGAGATGGTGGACGACCTGCGTGTTCTCGACATCGTAGAGGTTCGAGCCTTCGAGCAGCCCGGCGGCCTCGAGCATGCGCTCGGCCTTCTCGACGCCGTCCTCGGTCAGCGAGATGTTCTTGGTCTTCTCGTCCGCCTCGTAGTCCTCGGGCAGCAGCTGCTTCACGATCGCGTCGACCTGGACGTAAAGCTCGCTCTTGTCGTCAGTCGGGCCGGAGATGATCAGCGGCGTGCGCGCCTCGTCGATCAGGATCGAGTCGACTTCGTCGACGATCGCAAAGTTGAAGGGGCGCTGCACCATCTGGCTGCGCTCGTGCTTCATGTTGTCGCGCAAATAGTCGAAGCCGAATTCGTTGTTGGTGCCGTAGGTGATGTCGGCGCCGTAGGCCTCGCGGCGTTCCCACTCGTTGAGGTTCGGCACGATCACGCCGACCGTCAGGCCGAGGAACCCGTGCAGCTTCTCCATCTGCTCGGCGTCGCGGCGGGCAAGGTAGTCGTTGACGGTGACGACGTGAACGCCCTTGCCTTCCAGCGCGTTCAGGTAGGTCGGCGCGGTCGCCACGAGGGTCTTGCCCTCGCCCGTGCGCATTTCCGCGATCTCGCCGCGGTGGAGCACCATGCCGCCGATCATCTGCACGTCGAAGTGGCGCATGCCGTACACGCGCTTCGAGGCTTCGCGCACCGTGGCGTAGGCTTCGGGCAGGATGTCGTCGAGCGTGGAGCCGCTGGCCAGCATCTCGCGGAACTTGGGGGTCTGGGCGGCGAGTTCCTCGTCGCTCATGGCCTCCATGGCGGGCTCGAAGGCGTTGATCTGGGCGACGATCTTGTCGAGCGACTTGACGTAACGCTCGTTGGACGAGCCGAAGATGGACTTGACGAGTGCGCCGAGCATGGCGGTGAACCCCTGTTTTTCGTGAATTACATATGGTCGGTGTACGCGGCCCAAGCTCACAAGGAGGCGGCCGAACGACCGGGCGCGTGAATAAGCTCGCGAGGATGCGAAAGTTGCCGGGCGGCGCGCTTATTGGCGCGCGCGGTCTATCCCGGTGAACACCGCTGGCACGGCGACCGGCGCGAAGGCGACCGGCTGCTGCGGCGCATGAAGCCGCGTGTTGCGCAGTCCCGGTTCGGGCAGCCGCGCAAGGGCGACCGGCGCACGCGGCGCCTTGGCGGCGACTTCATGGGCGGCCAGGACCTGCACCGCCGACACCCGCGACACAAACGCCTCGGCCGGGCCGACTTGTGCGGCGAGCCCGGTAAGCAGGGCAAGCAGGGTCAGGATCAGGCGATGGGCCATAGGGAACGTCAGATAGGGTCGATGACGGGATGTGTCCACATGCGTTTGCGGCAAAGCGCACGTGGGCCTGCTTGCCCCGACTATCGACACGCAGGCGCTCAAGGCTTGCGGGCGAACAGGATCACGTGCTCCAGATCATCGCCGCCGACGGTATCGCCGGTCATCGCCTCGACCGGCACGACCTCGACCGTGAAGCCCGCTTCCGCCAGCAACGCGGCGAACGCCGCATCGGGCGCCGCAGACCAGATTGCAAGCATGCCACCGGGACGCAGTGCCCGCATCGCCGCGTCCAGTCCTTCGCGGGAATAGAGCCAGTCGTTGATGCGCCGGGTCAGCCCTTCCGGGCCGTTGTCGACGTCGAGCAGCACCGCATCGTAGGCACCGCGCGCCGAATCGATGAGGATCGCCACATCGTCCTGCACCAGCTGGACGCGCGGATCGTCGAGGCATTCGCCGGTGTAGACCCGCATCGGGCCGAGCGCCCAGTCGATGATCTGCGGGACGATCTCGGCCACGGTCACTTCGGCGGCGTCGTCCAGAACGGCCAACGCCGCACGCAAGGTGAAGCCCATGCCATAGCCGCCGATCAGCCACTGCGGATCGGGACGCAGGCCAAGCCGATCGCATGTCATCGTGGCGAGCGCTTCTTCCGACGCGTAGAGGTCGGTGCTCATGAGTTCGTGGCGATCGAGGAGAATGACGAACTCGCCTTCGCTGCGCACCAGGCGCAGGCGATCGCCGTTCGGCACATAGGCGACGTCGATCAGTTCGTCGCCTTCTTCAAGCTGGAGGCCGGGGCCTGGAGCGGATTCGAGGACCGGATGGTCGTCCGCAGGCGCGGCGGCCTCGGCCGGGATCACTTACGGCGGGCTTTGCGCGCGGCGTAGCGGGCATCTCGCGCGGCCTTGCGCTCTTCCTCGGTCAGTTCGGGCTTGGGCGCGTTCGCAGCGGCAGCTGCGGCCTTTTCCTCGGCTTCGCGCTCGCGGCGTTCCTTGGCGGCCTGGCGCTTTTCGGCCTGGGCCTGCTCGCGCGCCTGCGCCTTGGCGATACGCTCGGCCTGAACGGCGGGATCGATGGGGGTCTTCGCCTTGAGCTTTGCGAGCGCCTTTGCACGCGCTTCGGCTGCGGCGTTACGGCGGGCGTCGAAGCCCGGTTCCTTGTATGCTGCCATTACCTGCTACTTGATCTCTTTTTCATGCGTACCGTGCTGCAGGCAAGCGGGCCGACGATGCCGGAACCCGCCTGCCGCAAGGTTCAGGCGACCTGGAGGTTCACCGCGGAAGTCTTGCCACGGCGATCGGTTTCCAGCTCGTACGACACGCGCTGGTCGCGGTCGAGCGTACGCAGACCGGCGCGCTCCACAGCCGAAATGTGCACGAAGGCATCGCCGCTGCCGTCCTCGGGCGCGATGAAGCCATAGCCCTTGTCGGCATTGAAGAACTTCACAGTTCCGGTGATCATGAACTTATTCCCTTATCCGTATCGTCTACGGCCTCGAACCCGCTTGGCACGAACCGCGCCTCTGGGGCCACTGAGAATAAGGAGTGCGATTGAGACGCCCAACATTCGACCAGGGCGACATCAGCGGCGGCGCTATAGCAGCGTTCGCGAGCCCTGTCACTGTTCACGCGGCGGGCACTGCTTGATACCCTGAAAAGCGCGGTTTCCTACAGGCATATGGCGACGGTAATTTGCGGGCGATGATCCTCCCCGCCCGCCCCCCTGCTCCTCCCGCGCCGTGGCGTCGCAAGGTGACACATTGCGCGTACAAGGTGACAGGTTTACCTCGCAAGGTGACACTTTCAGGGCCGGATGTGTCACCTTGCAGGGCCAAGGTGACACCTTTTCCCTCTGGACCGTGTCAACCGTGTAAACCTGCGTCACCTTGCGCGGCCGCCGAACCGCCCTTGACCTGCAACACCCACACGCTAGGCAACCCGCCATGTCCTACCCCGTCTCCCCGCTCGCCTCGCCCTTCCCCGCCCTGCCCGAGATCGCGGGGGTCGTGCCGCATGTCGTGCGCGCCGGCTACAAGGACTGGGGCCGCTGCGACCTCACGTACGTCACGCTGGAGGAAGGCACCGCGGTCGCGGGCGTTTTCACGAAGAACGTATGCTGCTCGTCCGAGGTCGATCTCGGCCGCGAGAACGCGAAGCTCGGCCGCGCCCGCGCGCTGGTGGTGAATGCGGGCAATTCCAATGCCTTCACCGGCTATCGCGGGCGCGAGGCGGTGGAGCAGATCATGGAGCAGGTCGCCGCGCACATCGGCTGTCCGAAGGAGCAGGTCTTCGTCTCCTCGACCGGCGTGATCGGCGTGCCGCTGCCCAAGGACAAGGCACGCGAGGGTGTGGAAAAGGCCCTCACCGCCGAGCCCTGCAGCTGGGAAGACGCCGCCAATACCATCGCCACCACCGACACTTTCGCGAAGGGCGCCGCCGCCACCGCCATGGTCGGCGATACCAAGGTGAAGATCAGCGCCATCATCAAGGGTTCCGGCATGATCGCGCCCGACATGGCGACGATGCTGGGCTACCTGTTCACCGACGCCGCCGTGGAGCCGGGCTTCCTGCAGGCCTGCCTTTCCGCCGCGAACCTGCGCACGTTCTCGTGCATCACCGTCGATTCGGACACCTCGACCAGCGACACCGTCCTCGCCTTCGCCACCGGCAAGGCGGGCAATGCACCGATCACCGGCTTCGACAGCCCCGGCGCCCACGCCTTCGCCGCCGCGATCCATGACGTCTGCCGCCAGCTCGCCCACCTCGTCGTGCGTGACGGTGAAGGCGCGCAGAAGTTCATCGCCGTCTCCGTATCGGGCGCGGTGTCGGACGAGAGTGCCCGCAAGGTCGGCATGGCGATCGCCAACTCCCCGTTGGTCAAGACCGCCATCGCCGGCGAGGACGCCAACTGGGGCCGCGTCGTCATGGCCGTCGGCAAGGCCGGCGAGCCAGCCGACCGCGACAAGCTCTCGATCGGCTTCGGCGGCACCTGGGCCGCGCAGCAGGGCCTGCCGCTGGCAGACTACGACGAGGCGCCCGTCGCCGCGCATCTCAAGGGTCAGGACATCTCGATCGAGGTCGATCTCGGCCTCGGCGAAGGCACCGCAACCGTGTGGACCTGCGACCTGACGCACGGCTACATCTCGATCAACGCGGACTACCGGAGCTGATATGACTGCACCGTTCTTCACGATCTGGGGCCGCCTGAACTCGCACAACGTCAAGAAGGTGGCCTGGTTCGCCGAGGAACTGGGCCTCAAGTACCAGCGCCATGACATAGGCGGAAGGTTCGGCTTCACCGATGAATACCTCGCCAAGAACCCCAACCGCCTGATCCCCACGATCGAGGACGGCAAGGTGGTGCTGTGGGAATCGAACGCGATCCTGCGCTACATGGCGGCCGAATACGGCGGCGCTGCATGGTTTGCCGCCGATCCCATCGACCGTGCCCTCGCCGACCGCTGGATGGACTGGCAGTTCACCTATGCCGACGCGCAGCGCGCGCCGTTCCTCGCCACGGCGCGCCAGTCGCCGGATCAGTGGGACCATGCCGCCATCGCCAAGGGCATCGCCGACTGCGCGAAGCAGTTGGCGATCATGGACACGTACCTCACCGGCAAGCCCTGGCTCTCGGGCGCGCAGTTCGGCATCGGCGACATTCCCATGGGGGTCTACGCCTACACCTGGTTCAACCTGAAGTTCGACGCCTTCGGGATCGAGCAGCCGGAGTTCCCTGCCATTGCCGACTGGTACGCGCGCATCGTCAAGCGCCCCGGCTTCGCCGCGCAGGTGATGATCCCCCTGACATGATGACGCCCGCCCTTCACGCCGCCGTCGAGACGATCATGCGCGAGGCGAGCGAGCACGCGATCCTCCCGCACTACCAGAAGCTCGCCGCCAGCCAGATCGACGCCAAGGCCCCGGACGACGTCGTCACCGTGGCCGACAAGCAGGCCGAAGCGCTGCTGACCGAGCGCCTGTCCACGCTCCTGCCCGAAGCCGACGTGGTGGGCGAGGAAGCCGCCTTCGCCGATACCTCGGTGATGGAGCGCCTGAAGGACCGCCTGTGCTGGATCGTCGATCCGCTCGACGGCACCAACAACTTCGCCGCCGGCAAGCCGCCCTTCGGCGTTCTCGTCGCGCTGGCGGAAAAGGGCGAGACGATCGGCGGCTGGATCCTCGACTGCCTGACCGGCCGCTTCTGCCGCACCGACCTCGGCGGCGGCGCCTGGATCGACGGGGAACGGATCACCGCGCGCACCACCGGGGCCGAGCCGCCGGTCGCCGCGATCTCGACGATCTTCCTCGATGACGGCGCGCGCGAGAAGGTGCTCACGCACATCGCCCCGCACTACACCCTGGTCGATATCCCGCGCTGCGCGGCCGAGCAATATCCCCGCCTCGTGAATGGCGCCAATGACATCTCGGTGTTCAACCGCACCCTGCCGTGGGACCACGCGGCGGGCGTCCTGTTCCTCAACGAGGCAGGCGGCAAGGCGGCAAGGCCGGACGGCAGCGCCTACCGCGTGGACGAGTACGAACGCCGCGACCTGATCGGTGCGTCGAGCCCGGCGCTGTGGGATGCGTTTGCGGACGTGGTGGCAAGGCTAGGCTGACGGCCGGGGCTCTTTGCCCACCCCGTCCGGCTAGTTCGCTTCGCTCTCAAGCCTACCGGGCCTCCCGCAAGCGGGAGGGCTGTCCTTTCTCCCCTCCCGCTTGCGGGAGGGGTCTGGGGTGGGCCTTCTCGCAAAAAGAAAACCCCCGCCGTTCCCACGGCAGGGGCCTCTTCAACCTCAGACCTAAGCGATCAAAGTTCGCTTTCGATCCAGCCCTTCAGCGCGCTCTTGGGAGCGGCGCCGAGCTTCTTGGCCACCGGCTGGCCGTCCTTGAACAACACCAGCAGCGGGATCGACTGCACACCGATCGCCGAGGGCGTCTCGGTGTTGGCCATGATGTCCATCTTGGCGATAGTGACCTGCTCGCCCAGTTCCTCGGCGATTTCCTCAAGGGCGGGAGCGATCATCTTGCACGGACCGCACCAGTCGGCCCAGAAATCGACGAGGACGGGCTTGTCGGACTTGAGGACGTCGGCCTCGAAGCTGGCATCGGTGACGGCAATAGTGGACATCGATTGACTCCTGAACTTTAGAATTGGGCGACAACTTAGGGATGAAACCCGGCGACGCAACGCCGGAGCGGAGAAAGCATTACTCGCGCGGCTCCAAGACGGGCTTGTGCGCCGCCAGCACCTCGGCGGAAACCGCGATCAGGCGCGGGACGGCCGTGTAAAGCAGCGCGACTTCCACCGTCCGCCCCGGGAAGGTCGCTTCCAGCGCGGCGGCATAAGCGCCCATCTGGCGCAGCACGCCGCGCGGCACCGCCTGCAAGCTATCGGGCGGCCGCCGCGCGCTCTTGTAATCGACCAGACGCACGCGGCCCGGCTCGATCACCAGCCGGTCGATCGTGCCCGCAACCACCTGCCCGCCGACCACCGCCGCGACCGGCACTTCGGCAAGGCTGTCGGGACCGAACAGGTCCGCCCACTCCGGATTGCCGAGCACCGTGAGGGCGCTGGCCAGCAGGGCTTCACGGTCCGCCGGTGCAAGATCGACGGCGTGGCGGGCCAGCCACCCTCGCCCGGCATCCTCACGCACCGCTGCAGCCACGTCCGGCAGGCGTTCGAGCAACTTGTGGACCAGCGTACCGCGCCGCGCTGCATCGCGGCCGGCACCGGGCGGGAACGGCGGATCGGGCGCGTCCTCCTCACCCAGCGAAGATGGTGCGAGCGGGCGCGGCGGACGCGGTTCGGCGGGCGGCCCGCGCTCCAGCCAGCGCGGCAGCGGCTCACGCAGGTCGAGCATCGGTCCACCACCTTGCTTTCCAGCCTTGACCGGAACCGGAGCGGCGGGCTGACCATGCTCGCAGCGTGCACCCCATATTGGATCGCCGACTTCTGCCTCGGCCGGAAAAAGCGCCCGCAACCTCGCGTACCAGCTCTTCGGACTAGGCTCCCCCTTGTCGCGGCTGGTGAGAGCCCCGCCGACGAACAGAGCCTCCTCCGCCCGCGTCATCGCTACGTAGAGCAGGCGCCAGTGCTCCTGCTCGTCCGCCCGCTTGCCCTCGTCCAGCCGCGCGGCGATGCGGCCCTGCTTCTCGTCCTTCGAGAGTGGCGGCAGCGGGATCGCGCGCGCCTCGTTGGCGGGATCGGGCAAGTCGATGCCCCGTTCGCGCGCATTGTCCGGGTTGCTCGTCGCGTCGGCGAGAATTACGATCGGCGCCTGCAGGCCCTTCGAACCATGCACCGTCATCACCCGGACGAGGCCCGCAGCATTGTCCGCCTCTCGTTTCAACTCGCCATCGCCCGCGTCGAACCACGCGAGGAAGCCCGCAAGGCTCGGCGTATCAGTGACGGCATAAGCCTTGGCGGCATTGACCAGTTCGTCGATCGGATCGTTCGCTTCCGAGCCCAGCCGGGCCACCAGCCGCCGCCGCCCCTGCCACGGGCCGACCAGCAGCCACTGCAGCAAGTCCTGCGGCGGCGCATAGTCGGCGCGCTTCAGCACCTCGCCCAACTGGTCCATGACCGCCGCAACCTCAGGCTCGCGCGAACGGCGCAAGTGCTCCCACAGCCGCGTGTGCCTCTCGCGGTAGCCATGGGCCAGAAGCTGCTCCTGGCTCCACCCGACCAGCGGCGAGACCAGCAGCGCCGCAAGGTTGAGGTCGTCCAGCGGCTGCACCGCGAAGCGCAGCGCCGCGACGAGATCCTTCACCGCCAGCGGCGCGCCGAGGCGCAGGCGATCGACGCCCGCCACCGGCACCCCGGCGGCATGGAGCCGCGCGACGATCAGCCCGGCCAGTTCCTTCCTCTGGCGCACCAGCACCATGATATCGCCCGCCTGCGCGCGGCGCGGGTTGCCCTTGACCAGAGTGAAGCCAGGTCCTTGCACGTCCAGCCAGTCACGCACCTGCAGCGCGATACGCTCCGCCATCTGGCGGTCGGGGCGCGAGAGCCAGTCGGGCGTAGCGCCTTCCTCGTCCGGCAGTTCGTCGTCCTCGGCATCGGCCGCATCGCTGACCGGATGCCAGAGCGCCACGTAGCCCGGTCGTTCCTGCCCCTGGTGCGGATCGGCGGGACGGTCGAGCCCGAAGTTTGCGTGGCCGATCCCGGCGATGGCCCGGTCCACGAAGTCGAGCACCGTCTGCGCCGTGCGGAACGAGCGGTCGAGGCCGTACTCCCGGAACTCGGGCGGCGCGAAGCTGTCGCGCAGCATTTCGGCGTTCTGTGCCGCCTGCCCCATCTCGCGCCGCACGCGCTCGGCGGCGCGGCGGAAGTTCTCCGGGCTGGTGCCCTGGAAGCGGAAGATCGCCTGCTTGTAGTCGCCCACGACGAACAGCGTGCGCATGAGGTCTTCGTGCTGGCCCAGCCCTGCCCAGAACTCCCCCGCCATCGCGAAGATGATGTCCCACTGCGCCGCGTTGGTATCCTGCGCCTCGTCGACGAGGATATGGTCGAACCGGCGATCGAGCTTGTAGCGGATCCAGTCCGCCTGCGCTTGGTTGGCCAGCAGATCGGCGGCGCGGCGGATCTGGTCGTCGAAGTCGATCAGCCCCTCGCGCTGCTTGGCCGCATCCCAGGCCATCGCGAAGGCACGGCCGAGCCGCAGCGCCGGGACCAGCCGATCCGCCAGCGCCAGTAGCGCACGCATCGCTCTGATCTCAAGGATGCACTCAATCACCCGTGCGGCGGAATCCGCATAGCCCGGGTCAAGCTTATCCTGCGACTTGCTGGCCTTGGGCTCGTTCTTCTGAGTCAGGAACTCCTTCGCCAGCGCGTCGAGGCTGTCCAGCCGCTGCGCCCCGTTGCCGAGCAGCCATTCGCTGATCGCATCGACCGCGCCAAGCCCGGTCTTGGTGCCCCACTCGGCGTTGACCGCCATGCAGTGCCGCAGCGATCGCACGTCGAACGCCGCATCCTCGCACCGCGCCGCCAGCGAGGCTTGATCCGCATCGGACGGCAGGCCCAGCAGCCGCAGCACGTTGCCGCGCATGTCGCCCGTTTGCCAGCTGCCAGGTCCGAACCACGCCTCGCGCGCCGAAGCGCAGCGCAGCAGGAACGCCATCACCGCATCGGGGCCATGGCGCAGCGAAAGCTTTTCGACCGCCTGCAGCAAGGCGGGATTTCCACCCTCCGCATCGACCAGCAGGTCGGCCAGTACCTGCCGCGCCAGAAGGTCGCGCTCGCGATCCTCCATCGGGCGGCTGCCGGGAATGAGATCGGCCTCCAGCGGAAACGTCGCCAGCAGCCATTGCGAGAAGGCATGGATCGTGTCGATCCGCAGCCCGCCGCCCGGACTGTCGAGCACCGAGGCGAACAGCGTGCGGGCCCGCGCGAGGTTCTCGTCGCTCGCCAGCGCCCCGATCGCGGCAAGGCGCGCGCGCAGATCGAACTCGCCGAGCCGCACCCATTCGGCCAGCGTACCGTTGATGCGCGCGGCCATTTCGGTCGCGCCAGCCTTGGTGAAAGTCAGGCACAGGATCTGCGAGGGATCGACGTCCGGCTGCAGCAAAAGCCGCAGCACGCGCGAGGACAACACCTGCGTCTTGCCCGTCCCGGCAGAGGCGGAAAGCCACACGGTCTCCTGCGGATCGACCGCCAGCATCTGGTTGCCGTGAAGCGGATGGACGGTAGCCGGGCCGCTCATGCTGCGCCCTCCGGCCTGTTGCCGAGCGAGGTGATCCATTCGTCCAGCCGCATGAGCTGGTCGTAGTCGGCATAGCTGCCCAGTTCCGGGTTCAGCCGCGCGGTGAAGGCTTCCTCGCCGAGAATCCAGCGGTCGAGCGCGTCATTGAGGTAGCGCAGCGTCTCGGGCAGGAAGTCCTCGCGCGGGATGCCGGATTTCTTGCGGCCTTCCAGCACCGGCTCGAACATGTAGCCCATCGTGCCGTCCTTGCCCTTGGCCATCGACCAGTATTCGAACGAATCCGCCACGCCCTCGACACCCTCGAAGCCGCCGTCCCTCGCGATCAGCGCGATCAGGCCCAACTGCAGCGCAAAGCCCTCCTGCACGCGGCTGCCCGTCGGCGGCTGGCCGGTCTTGTAATCGACCACGGCAAGGCTGCCGTCCTCGCGCAGGTCGATGCGGTCGGCGCGGCCGTGGATGCGCACGTCGCGGTGGCGCATGTCGCCCCACTTCTCGACCGCAACGACCTCGCGGCCCGTGGCCTTGGCATCGAGGATCATCGTCTCGAACGTCTCCAGCGCAGCGGAGAGGCGCGGCCACCACAGCACGCGCATCAGCGGGTGGGCGTTCTGCTCGGTCAGCACGCCTTGCGCGATGGCATGGAGGCCGCCAGCCGGCTCACCTGCCTTGTGCCAGCGCTCCATGATCAGGTGCGCGACCTCGCCCTTCCACGCCGCGCTCGGCTCGGCATCCAGACCGTCGAGGCTGCGCAGGCCGAGGATGGCGCTGGCGTAGAACTGGTACGGATCGCCGCGCAGCCGGTCGAGCCCGGTGACCGAGACGTCCACCTTGCGCTGCTCGGCCGAGGGCATCGGCTGCGGGCGCGGATGCGCCGCGACCGGCGCCGCATCGTCGAGCAGGCGGGCGAGGCGCACGGCCTCGCCCTCGATGTGGCGTTCCAGCTGGTCGCCCAGCATCGCGCGCACGCGCAGCACGAAGCGTGAGGGGATCACCGGACCGCCCTCGTCCCGCTGCGCCCAGCTCAGCACCACCTCGGGCGCGCCGAGCGCGGCAGCAAGGTCGTGCGCGGAAAGGCCGATGCGAAAGTCCGCGCCGGGCACGCCCAGAGCACGCAGCACGGCGGGCGGCAGCAGCGCATCCTGCGCCGCCGTCCCCGGCCAGACGCCCTCGACCAGACCGCCGCAGATGACCAGATCGGCACGGCTCATGCGCGCTTCGAGCAGGCCGTAGACCGAGACGCGCGGATGCCCGCCCCAGGGCGGACGCACCGAGACGCGGTCCATCGCATCGCGCAGCACCGCATTGATCTCGCGCGGGTCCAGCAGCGTGCCTGCCGCGCCCGCTGCGCCGCGCAGTTCCTCCACGAAGGCGCTGAGCGCGCGGCCGTCCGCCCCGCCCCACAGCGCCTCGCCGCAAAGCGCCTCGGCGGCGGCGGCGATGAGGCCCAGCAGACGGTCCAGCGGCTCCGTCTCGCCGAGCGCGAACAGCGGCGTCAGGATCGCCTCGATCCCGGCCCACCATTCACCCAGCTTCGCGCCTTCTGCCCTGGCCGCCAGCGGAGCGAGCCCGGCCCCGGGGCGCGGCCCTCGCAATTCGAGGTCCAGCTTGCGGGCATTCTCCAACCAGCGCGGGCGGCCCGGCCCGGCTCCAGTCAGCGGATGGACGAGCAGCGCGATCAGCGGCACCGGCGCGGCCTGCTCGGCGACGACTTCGGCCAGAAGCAGCAGCAGGCGGCCAGCGGCGGTCTGCGGCAGCGGGCGACCGGCGGTGTCATCCGCCTCGATCCCCCAGCGCTCCAGATGGCTGACGACTCGCGCCGCCAGCCCCCGGTCGGGCGAAACGAGCGCGACGCGGCGCTCGGGTGTCTCCAGCGCCTCACGGATGAGCACGGCGATCGCCTGCGCCTGCTCGCCGGGATGCGTGCATTCCATCAGACGCACACCGCTCAGGCGGCGCTGCTCGGGCGGCAGATCGACCCATGCGGCGGAAGCGCGCGGCGGCAGGAACAGGTTGGAGATCGCGCGGCTGCGCTCGGGCGGCGCGGCGGCAAGGCCGGAGCGGTGCCACGGCTGCACTTCACCGCGCGCAATGCCCATCCGGTTCAGCAGCAGCTTGAGATGGTATTGCGGATGGGTCACCGCATCGCCGCGCGCGAAAGGCGGCTCACCGACCTCGGCCGGAGCGCCGGCGACGCCCAGTTCCTCCCACACCTCGTCGGCGAGCGACAAATCGAGATCGGGCAGGACGACGAGGCCCTGCGGCATCTCGCTGACCACGCGCAGCAATCGCGCCAGCGCGGGCGAGGCGCCGGTGACACCGGCGGCGATGACTGGATATGGCGGAGGCTCTTCCCGCCAGCGCGCGGCGGCATGGTCGAACAGGCGATTGCGACGGTCCGGTGCGTCGATCTCCCCGCGCGCGGCCAACTCGGCGATCCAGTGCTGCTGCACCATCAGGAAGCTGCGGGTATTGTCGCTCCAGTGCCCGGCAAGATCGCCGACGATGCCGATGACGCGCTCCGACATCAGGTCGATCGGCGCGATCTCCTCGGCCAGCAGGCGGTCCATGGTGCGGCCGATCTCGAAGGCGCGGCGCAGCAATGCCGCCCCGGTTCCCGCAGCATCGCCCTCCACCTCACGCAAATGATGCGCAAGGCGCAGCCAGCGGCGCGTCGGGTCGGCGGCGGGCGGGATGTCCGCCGCGCCCAGCGGATCGAGCAATGGCCCAAGCGCTTCGTCGAGATCGAGATCACCCACCGCGACCATGCGCGGCAGCAACATGCCGCTCCCCGAATGACGCACGAAAGCCTCGGTCATCGTGCGGATCGTGCGGCGGCTCGGCAGCAGCAGCGTCAGCCGCGCGAGGGCGATCTCATCCTTCGCATAGCGCGGGATGAGCCCGGCGACGAGAGCGTCGGCGAAACCACGATGCGCAGCAATGGAGTAGACTTTCGGACCCGTCCGGTCAGGCACGGGTCAGCCATTCCTCGGTCGGCCTGATGGCGGCGGGCTCGCCCACTTCGAACCACAGGCCCTGATGCGAGATGCCGTAGAGGCGACCTTCCTCGATCGCGCGGCTCCACAGGATGTTGGTGGAGAACGCGCCCTCGGGCGCATCGCGCAGCAGGCGCTTCGACACGAGCTGGATGCCGGTGTAGATGAACGGCGCCACCCGCCCCTGACGGCGGCGCGAGACGCGACCATTGGGATCGAGGTGGAAGTCGCCCTCGCCGCGATAATTGAGCGCGCGGGTGTGCGGCACCATCAGCAGCAGCGCGTCCATCCGCTCCGCATCCCAGGCCTGCGAGAGTTCGGCAAAGACGTCCTGCGGGCCGTCGAGCCAGATGTTGTCGCTGTTCAGGCAGAAGAACGGATCGGGCAGCAGATCGGCCGCCCTGACCATGCCGCCGCCGGTTTCCAGCAACAGTTCGCGTTCGTCGGACAGGGTGACGGCAGGCGCGATCTTGCGGACCTTGAGATGGCCTTCGAGCGCGTCGGCCATGTAGTGCGCATTGACCACCGCCTTCGTCACGCCCGCATTGCCGAGCTTGTCGAGCGCATGGTCGATCAGCGACTTGCCCGCCACGCGCACCAGTGGCTTGGGCTGGGTGGCGGTGAGCGGGCGCATGCGCTTGCCCAGCCCTGCGGCGAGCACCATCGCGGTGTCGCTGGCGAGAGGCTTCATCGGGCGAACTCCCCGCCGTTCGCCTCGCGCAAGGCGGCGGGGATGTTGGCGTCGAACCATGCCGCGACCGGCGCCATCGCGGGATGGGCAAGGTCGCGCTCCATCGCCGCCCAGACGCGCGGGATCAGGTCGAGGTAGCGCGGCTTGCCGTCACGGCGCCACAGCCGCACGAAGATGCCGACGATCTTGGCGTTCCGCTGCGCGCCGAGCCGCGCGTAATCGGCGAGGAAAGTGTCGACGTCCGTGCCCGTCTTCTGCACGTAGCGATCGAACATCTGCGCCTCCAGCTCGGGCGCAACTTCGCGCCGGGCATCCTGCAGCAGCGAGACGAGGTCGTAGGCCGGATGACCGACCAGCGCGTCCTGGAAGTCGAGCAAGCCCTGCTTCTCGAGGCTGCCGAGCAGCATGATGTTCTCGGCATGATAGTCGCGCAGCACCGTGACGCCCGGGCGCTGGCGCGGCAGCAGCGGCGAGAGCGCCTGCTCCCACGCGCTCACGAAGCCTGCGGCATCGACGTAGAGGCTCTGCGCGGTGCAGTACCAGTCGATGAACAGCTTCACCTCGCGGATATATTCCGCCAGCGAGTAATCGAGGAACGGCCCGGCGGGCAGCTGGTGCAGCTTCGCCAGCGCGTCGATCGCGGCGGAGTAGACCGCCGCTTCGTCCGCTGGCCACTGGTCGAGATAATCGCGCATGCGCGCCTCGCCGAAGTCCTCCATCAGGATGAGGCCCTTGTCGGGCTTCTCCGCGAGGATGCGCGGCGGGCGCAGGCCGTTGTCGTCGAGCCAGTGCGCGGCGCGCAGGAACGGGCCGATGTCCTCCTGCGGCGGCGGCGCATCCATCAGCATCGCAGTGGCGCCATCGACACTGCGGATACGGAAATAGCGGCGGAACGAGGCATCGCCCGGCAGCGGCTCGACAGCCGCGCCTCCCCAACCGGCGGCGGCGAGAAAGGCATCAAGGCCCTCGGGAAAGTTCGCGTGTTCGAGCGTCATACAGGTATACGCCCTAGCCAATCCGCCCCGCCTTCGACAATGGCGATCCGACCGTCCTCGACAACTTCCAGCGTGATCGAGAGGCAGCCCGGCTCATGTGCGAAGCCGCCCGCGTGATCGGGCCACTCGGCGATGAGCACCGCGCCCTCGCGGTAATCGTCGAGGCCGATCTCCTGCGCCTCGTCGGGATGGTTCAGGCGGTAGAAGTCGGCGTGAACCAGCGGCAGGCGGACGGCAGGCGGGTCGTAAGGCTCGATGATCGCGAAGCTGGGTGACGGCACTTCGCCCTCATGACCAAGCCCGGCGATGATCGCGCGCGCCAGCGTGGTCTTGCCCGCGCCGAGACCGCCGGTCAGTGCGATCACGTCGCCGGGGAGCAGCGCATCGGCGAGCTTGCGGCCCCATGCGTCCATCGCCGCGAGGTCTGGCAGCGGCAATCTCATGCCAATGTTCCTCTCATGGCAGTTCGATCAGCGCGCTGGTGCCCTTGCCCGGCTCCGATTCGAGCCGCAGGCTGCCACCGTGCGCCTCCACCAACTGGCGGGCGAGCGGCAGGCCGAGGCCGTCGCGGCTCTCCACCTTGCCGTCGGCGCTGACCTTCATCCCGTCGAGCGCGCGGGCGAGCGTGCGACTGTCCATTCCGGCTCCCTTGTCCTGCACGAGGATCTGGATCGCATCCCCCTCTCCGGCTTTGCGCCGCGAAAGCTGGACGAGAATGCGCCCGCCGCGCGTCGAGGCGGCGATGGCGTTGTCGACGATGTGCCCCAGCGCCCGCGCCAGCCTTCGCCGGTCGGCCACCAGTGGACGCAGCAGGCCCTTGGCCTGCAGGTCGAGCGTGAGGCCCGCCTTCTGCAACCGCCCTGCCCGTTCCTCGACCACCGAGCGCACGAAGGGCATCGGGTCGATTTCCTCGAACTTGAGCGGCAGCAGGCCCGCCTCGCTCTGCGACAGGTCGAGCAGGCTGTCGATGTGATCACCCAGTTGCTGCGACGCCTCGATGATCGAGCCGACATAGTCGCGCCCGGAATCGTTGAGGTCGCCGCCGATGCCGAGGTCCAGCATCTCGGCAAAACCGCCGATCGAGGTCAGCGGCGTGCGCAGTTCCTTGCTCATGTTGGCGAGGAAACGGGTCTTGATCGCATCCGCCTCGATCAGCGCGGCATTGCTTTCGCGCAGGGCCTGCTCCGCCTTCATCGAATCGGTGATGTCGAGCACCGCGAGCAGGCCATTGCCGTCCGGCAGCGGCACGCCCGCATATTCCAGCACGCGCCCGTCGGCGAGGCCGATGCGCCCGCCCGTCTGCGCGCGGTCGAGCGTCGCGGCGCGCACGACGTTGCCCACGGTTTCCGCCTCGACCGGGCGCTTGAGGCGCGAGGCGATCTTCTTGAGCAGCGCTTCCACATGCGGATGGGTGTCAAGGAATTCGCTCTCCAGCCCCCAGTCGGCGGCGAAACGGCGGTTCCATATCTGCATGCGGCCATCGGGCGCGAAGACCGCGACCGATTCGAACAGGCTGTCGAACGTGGCGGTGCGGGTGCGCAGCAGGGTGTCGCGCACGGCGGAAAGGCGCAGCTGTTCGGTGCGATCCTCGACGATCAGCAGCAGCCCGCCATCAGGGACCGGCTGGGCGACGATGCGCAAGTGCGTGCCGTCCGCGAGCGTCCAGCTTTCCTCCTGCGTCGAGCCTGCCGAAAACCAGCCCGCCTTCTCGCGCCGCCATGCTGGGAAGTCGCGCACCTCGGGCACGCGGCCCGCATCGCGCGCAGCATCGAGTAGGCGCTCGAAGGCGGGCGGATCGACGAGGATACGCCCGTCGAGCTTGAACAGGCGCTGGAACGGCTGGTTGGCGAAAGCGAGCCGCCGCTTGGCGTCGAACTGCGCCACGCCCGCGGAAAGCTGGTCGAGCAAGGCCCGCTGCGCCTCGCGGAAGGCGCGGAAGGAGCGCGACATCTCCTCCAGATCCTCGATGTCCACCGCGTAGCCCGCGACGCCGTCGTCCCCCAGCGGCAAATCGCTGACGCGCAGGGCGCGGCGCTGGCCATCAATGGTGGTCGAGACGATGCGCTCGATCGGGATGCCCTTTTCAGCCGCCTTCCGGGCGACTTGTCCCGGGGCGAGGCCATCGACCGATTCGATCAGTTCGATGCCCTTGACGACCACGTCGTCTGCGTTCTTGGCGCCCACGGCGGCGACGTAGGCATGGTTGACCAGTTGCAGTTCGCCATCCGGGCGGCGGAACCACATCGGCATCGGCGCGGCCTCGATCAGCGAGACGAGCGCGTGGAAGTCACCGCGCGCGCGGGCGGCTTCGTCACGCAGGCGGACGAGTTCGGTCTCGCTGTCGGAAAAGTCGAAGACCCAGACCAGTGCGGCGCCGCCGGGCGAGACTTGCGGGTCGGCGAGGTGCCCGCGCAGCGCAAGGCTGCGGCTGGAGCCATGCGGCGTCACCGCCATGCGGAACGGCGCGGCGGTCTTCTGGCAGCGGCGAACGGCCTCGGTCAGTTCGGCGAGTTTCTCGGCGGGCAGGCCGCGATCATTTCCATCCAGTTCGGAGAGGAACTGCGGCACTTCGTCCAGCCCCAGCCACTGCGCGAGGCGCGGAGAAGCCTCGATCCGGCCGTCCGTGCGCACCAGCAACGGGAGCGCGGGCGATTCCTCGACCATGCGGCCGAGGCGGCGGGCGGAGCGCAACTGCGCCTCGGCGCGGTTTTGGCGCGAACGCGCGGACAGCACCGCCCAGGCTGCGGCAATCGTCCAGGCGCCGAGCAGCAGGCCGATCAGGAGAGGCAGGAAACGCGAGAATTCCATCGCCACAGGCTATGATGCGCGCGGATGGCCCTGACAATGGGGGATGGCGCGAAAGCGGTAGATACGCGGGTTGGCCGACGGATCGACGTTCACGCCCTCTTGTTTACGACACCGTCATAAGCCCCTCCCGTCCATCATGCGTGACATTCACGAAAATTATCGGCGACAGGTTAGGGCGGGTGGGAAAGTGGATTCCCACGGATAGCAGGTCAGGAAGACGCCCCCGCCTTTCCTTACCCCTCCGGAGCTATGGCCAATCCGCCGATCGCCACGCACAATATGGAGAAAGCATGGTACGGCGTCGAAGCCTGCGGCTGCCCAAATGAATAGGCAAAATAACTAGGCAATCGAAATAAGACTATATCATCAAAAGAGAATTTTCATTTTGATGGAACAGTTAATAAATCTTCACTGTGTCTCACGGATAAAAATTTCCAATGTTCCCAAAATCATAAGGGAACCCCATGGGTAATGACGAACAACCGCGGCTACAACGGCCTGACACGCCGGCAAAGCCAGTGCCTGGCCCTGGTAAATCAGGGGATGACCTCAAAGGAGATCGCCCGGCAACTCGATCTTTCGCCATCGACGGTGGATAATCACCTGCGAGAAGCCATTGTGCGTATGGGAAAGAACAATCGGCAGGAGGCCGCGCGCGATTTCGCGTTGGCGCACCTCCAGGTGGACCAATCCGAACGTTTGCCGGGAGATTGTTTACCCCGCGCGATGTCACTCGTCCGCCTTGATGACATCGGACCGTTCACCGTATTCATATGTAAGAATTGATCAGCCATTATTTAGGCTTTTGCACCTCGAATGACTGCGGAACGCAAAAAGGGCGCCTCCTTTAAAGAGACCCCCCTTCTGCATCGACATCAAACCGTGATCAGTAGCGGTAGTGGTCCGGCTTGAACGGACCCGCTTCCGGCACGCCGATGTAGTCGGCCTGCTTCTTCGAAAGCTTGGTGAGCTTCACGCCCAGCTTTTCGAGGTGCAGCGCGGCGACCTTCTCGTCGAGGTGCTTGGGCAGCACGTAGACGTCGTTCTTGTAGGCGTCGTTCTTGGTGAACAGTTCGATCTGCGCCAGCGTCTGGTTGGTGAAGCTGGCCGACATCACGAAGCTGGGGTGGCCGGTGGCGCAGCCCAGGTTCACCAGGCGGCCCTTGGCGAGCACGATGATCTGCTTACCGTCCGGGAAGGTCACGAGGTCGGTGCCCGGCTTCACTTCCTTCCACTCGTAGTTGTCGAGCGCCGAGATCTGGATCTCGCTGTCGAAGTGGCCGATGTTCGAGACGATCGCCTTGTCCTTCATCGCGGCCATGTGCTCGCCGGTGATGACGGCTTCGTTGCCAGTGGCGGTCACGAAGATGTCGGCGCGCGAAACCGCGTCCTCCATGGTGACGACCTCGTAGCCCTCCATCGCGGCCTGCAGCGCGCAGATCGGGTCGATCTCGGTGACGAGGACGCGGGCGCCGCCGTTGCGCAGCGAAGCGGCCGAGCCCTTGCCGACGTCGCCGAAACCGGCGACGCAGGCGACCTTGCCGGCCAGCATCACGTCGGTGGCGCGGCGGATCGCGTCGACCAGCGATTCACGGCAACCGTAGAGGTTGTCGAACTTCGACTTGGTGACGCTGTCGTTCACGTTGATCGCGGGGAACGGCAGCTTGCCGTCCTTGGCGAGGTGGTAGAGGCGGTGAACGCCGGTGGTGGTCTCTTCCGAAACGCCCTGGATCGCCTTGACCGAAGCGGTCAGGTAGCCCGGCTTGGCCTTGAGGAAGGCGTTCAGCGCGCGGACGAACTCGATTTCCTCGGCATTGCTCGGCTCGAACAGCGTCTCGCCCGCTTCGACGCGCGCGCCCCACAGGGCGAACATCGTGGCGTCGCCGCCGTCGTCGAGGATCAGGTTGGCGGTGAGGTCGGGATTGCCCTCGCTCGACCAGTCGAAGATCTTGCCGACATAGTCCCAGTAATCGGCCAGCGATTCACCCTTGATCGCGTAGACCGGGATACCGGCGGCGGCGATGGCGGCGGCGGCGTGGTCCTGCGTCGAGAAGATGTTGCAGGTGGCCCAGCGCACTTCCGCACCGAGAGCCACCAGAGTCTCGATCAGCACGGCGGTCTGGATCGTCATGTGCAGCGAACCGGTGATGCGCGCGCCCTTAAGCGGCTGCGACGCGCCGAATTCCTCGCGCAGCGCCATCAGGCCCGGCATTTCGGTCTCGGCGATGGCGATTTCGGTGCGGCCGAAGTCGGCGAGGCCGATGTCGGTGATGGCGTAGTCGGGGGTGGTGGCCACGTGGGACTCCTGAAGATTGCGTCACGCCGGCGCCGCGCGCGGAAAACCACCCGCGAGCGGCGCCGGTACTGCCGCGTCCCTACCCGCTCCGCATCAGCGAGGCAAATATAAAGATAGCTTTATATGTTCTGTTCAACGCATGGCCAGAGCCATGAGGATGGGCGGCTGGCGCTCCAAGAGCTGCCCCGCGACTTCCACCAGCGTTGCGCGGCCCTGCACCGTGGCGAGTCCCTGCGTGATCGAGCGCAACTGGTGGCACGAGAGCCAGGGATGGCCGCCGCCGTACTCGTTGGCCATGACCACGCTCATGCGGTCGAGCGGCCCGCCCGAGGCGTCGGCGGCATCGCCGAGTTCGGCGCGCAGCTGGGCATTCGCCTCGTTGAGTTCGGACATGTGGCTGCTGGTGAACTTGCCGTAGTCCTCCATGAAGTCGTCCGCCGTGGTGCGGCATCGCAGGCCGGTCACCATCAGCATGATGTCCATGCGGCGCAGCTTCTGCGCCTCGCTCGGGCGAGCCGTCGGCGGTGCGACGACGGTATGAGGTGCCTCCGGTACTGCCGATTGCGCGAGTGCCGGTGTTGCCGCACCGAGCCCGCACGCGAGTGTCACGGCCAGCCACGGCCGCTTGATTCCGATCCTGATCATTGCCCTGTTCCCCGCAGGCAAATCGCCTGACCGAACGGGAATGTCATCGATTGCATACCGCGATCTGAAGAACCACGGTTAACGCATTTTCACGATGAAAATCCCCGC
The DNA here is from genome assembly GCF_015594425.1 of Novosphingobium sp. HR1a. Lineage (NCBI taxonomy): Bacteria > Pseudomonadati > Pseudomonadota > Alphaproteobacteria > Sphingomonadales > Sphingomonadaceae > Novosphingobium > Novosphingobium sp. HR1a. Next base: position 2,229 of record NZ_JABXWS010000030.1, on the reverse strand, counting down.
AAAATGGCCGGTTGAACGATCACGAATGACCACATCGGACGCCCTTTGAGAGCATGAGTGAACGTATCCCCGGACGCCGCCGCGACACGCCTTGCTCGGCGCCCGGCTCACGGCGCGAATCGAAATTCCCGCAGGTGCGGCGTTGCCCATCCGGGCGCTCGGCCTATATCTGCGCGGCAAAGCCGTTTTGCTGTCATGAAAGGACGAATGCCATGGCCATCTCCGTTGGCGACACGCTGCCCGACGTAAAGCTCATCAAGGTCGGCGAAAGCGGCCCCGAGCCGGTGCAGTCCTCCGAATACTTCGCGGGCAAGAAGGTCGCGTTCTTCGCGGTTCCCGGCGCGTTCACCCCGACCTGCTCGGCCAAGCACCTGCCCGGCTTCGTCGACAAGGCGGAAGAGTTCAAGGCCAAGGGCATCGACGAGATCGTCTGCACCTCGGTCAACGACGCCTTCGTGATGGGCGCCTGGGGCAAGGCCGCCGAGGCATCGGACGTGACCCTGCTGGCTGACGGCAACGCCGACTTCGCCAAGGCGGTGGACCTGACCATGGACGGTTCGGGCTTCGGCATGGGCACGCGCAGCCAGCGCTACTCGATGGTCGTCAACGACGGCGTGGTCGAGCAGCTCAACGTCGAGGCGCCCGGCTCGTTCGAGGTCAGCTCGGCGGAGCACATGCTCGGCCAGCTCTGAGGCTGAGACATATCGGCAAAAGGGCGCCCTTCCATGCGGAGGGGCGCCCTTTTCGTATCGGCGGGGCGGTGGAATGGCCTCGTACCTTGGCCTTGGCGGGGTGCGCGGGTAGCACTTGTGCGAACAATTCATTTCAGGGGTTAGATCATGGCGCGCTCGGTTATCGTCACCGGTGGTTTCGGGGTTCTGGGGCAGGCAGTGGCGCAGGCCTTCGCTGCGGCGGGAGACAAGGTCGCCCGCGTGGACTTCGCGAAGACCGCGCATGAGCCGCTGGACGGCGCGCTCGACATCGGCGGGGTCGACCTGACCGATGCGGCCTCCACCCAGGCCGCGCTCGACACGGTCGCGGCGGCGCATGGCGGGGTGGACGTGCTGGTCAACGTCGCGGGCGGCTTCACCTGGGAGACGCTGGAGGACGGCTCGATCGATGCCTGGGTGAAGATGCAGGCGATGAACCTGCTGACCGGCGCGACGATCACCAAGCTCGCCCTGCCCGCGCTCAAGGCTTCCGCAGCGGGCCGGATCGTCAACATCGGTGCGGGCGCGGCGGGGAAGGCGGCGGCCGGCATGGGTGCCTACACCGCGTCGAAGTCGGGCGTCCACCGGCTGACCGAGGCGCTGTCCGAGGAGCTTTCCGGCACCGCCGTCACCGTCAACGCGATCCTGCCGAGCACCATCGACACGCCGACCAACCGCGCCGACATGCCGGACGCGGACTTTGCGACATGGGTGCAGCCCTCGGCGATCGCGGATGTGATCGTGTTCCTCGCCTCGGCACAGGCGCGGGCGATCAGCGGGGCGCTGATCCCGGTGACGCGCGGCGGATGATGCGCGGCACGTAGACGACGATGCCTTCGCCTGCATAGATCCGCTGCCATGCCCGGCTGCGGGCGAGTGCCTCGGCGAGCGGCGCATTATGGTCATCGTCGAGCACGAAGGCGGCCGGGTTCCACTTGTGCACGACGTCGACGAGCGGGACGATGCCGTTCTCGATCCCGCCATTGTACTGCCATTCCTCGCGCGCGTAGCGGTAGTAGCGGCCGTCGTAGGCGACCTTCCAGTCCGGGTAGCCGGTGTCGATGATGACGCCGCCGAACGGGAAATCGCCGTAGACCGTCCCGCGCACTCCGAATTTGCGCAAGTGCTCCACCGCTTTCAGCGGCAGGGTCGGCGCGAAGCGGGTCGGGGCGAGCAGCGGGGTGACCACAGCGACGAGCGCGAGCGGAGCCAGCACCGTCAGCCATTCCGAACGGGCGGGTTTCGCGCCCTCCTTTCCGGCAGCGCGGGCGATCACCGGCACCATCGCCACCGCCCAGAACAGCACGAAGCGATAGGCCGTCAGCGTCATCACCGAAAGGCCGATGACGACGGCGATTTCCGCCAGATCGACGCACCCGCCCCGACGCACGATCAGCCAGAGCGTCAGCACGGTCACCACCAGCACCGGCAGGGCATTGGCGTAGTTGGCGGGTGTCCAGATCGGGAACCACTCGCTCGCGCCGATGGCTATGCTCGCCTGCGCGTTGGCAGCCGAGGT